>NZ_JACJUV010000001.1:600000-900000 GCF_014218805.1 Teredinibacter franksiae
CTCTCAAACCGAGAAAACTAAGGCGATGAGACGGCCCCGTTAGCCAAAAACCGTCCATCACAATGGCTACCTTAAATACTCATCTAAACCTATCTGCTGGCGAGCAATTTCTTTTACAATCATCTGCGCAAAAATTTCTGCACCCTGCTCGTTTGAATGTGTCTTATCCGTTTTCACAAAGTATTTTTGCGCATCTTCTTGACCAAGCGTCTCAGCCCAACCGTGGGTTAAGCTCATTAAATCGATAAAGGGGATTTGCTCAAGTTTAGCCAAATGGATTAAAACATCTTTTACAACCAAATCCCCGTATATGTGTTGCTTGTATAATGCATCGCCATTGTTGCGAACCATAGGGCTCACAAGTACCGGAGAAGCGCCTTTGGCTTTAATGCCTTGGAGCATAGCTAATACGCGGCTGCGGTAGACTACAGCGGGTGTTTTTTTGTCATTGTGTCCTAACTGTATAAGTACCCAATCACCCGATTTTAGCTGTTTAGATAGCGGCGCCCATAAAGCACCTCCGCCTACACGAAACGCCGCTGTACCTTCCCCAGAATCGGCATAATTGGCAACAGAAATGTCGGCATTAAAATAAGCAGGCAGTAATTGCCCCCAACCACTAAAACGCTCGCTAGCAGGCCTATCCCATTGCGGGTCTTGATCACAAACAGTGGAATCACCCGCAATAAAAAGCACTCTAGGGCTTTCCACTTTCTCAACGTAAATAGCCTTTACAGCCGACAGGTTTTTAGGGATATGTAAATTTAAACCCGCAAAGCCATCCGCGGCAGATTCCTGCAAAGGCTGCCCTTCACGTTCGCGTACATTAACGGAAAATTGAGTACAATGTTTAGTGCTCATATTCACGGCGCTATCAAACATTAAACGGCGAGACTCCGAATAAATTTTGGGGAGAGTGCTGGCCGCATTATCAAATTCTATTACCACGCTGTAGTGGCCCGGCTCGCCACCAAATAAGCAAATACCGGTTGTTACATCGCAGGCCGAAATGAGATTCGCTGCTTTTATACCCGTGCAGCTTGCATCATGTTTTGGTGCACCTTGGGCACACGCGCCCAAAATTGCCACCACAACCATTATTAGAATCGGTTTCATCATCTTTACTTTGTTGTTTTCTATGGTGAACAATCGTTCACTTTTGTATTTGTGGTGATTATTACCCAATATCGCGAAACTATAGCCTTCGTCGCTATAGCTGGCGCTTATTTTGCCGCTTTTGCTCAATCGCCAAAAGAGATACCAACCCCTCGCGCTGCCTGCACCAAATATGAATCCGTGTTCACATAATTGTAATCGCGGGTTGCTTCATCCAGAGACACCGTCACAATATCATTATTTTTGTATGCGACCATTCGGCCAAACTCCTTTGCCAAAACCATCTCGAAAGCCTTTACACCATACTGAGTCGCCAAAACCCTATCAAATGCCGTAGGCGAACCGCCTCGCTGTAAATGTCCCAACACTGTTACCCGAGAGTCTGCGGTGCAACCATTGTCTTGCAGCTGCCTAGCCAAGAGATTACCAACACCGCCCAACCTTACGTTTTCATAACCCACTTCCGTCGATTCCTGGGCAGACACTTGCCCACCAACGGCCGCTGCACCTTCGGCAATAACAATATTGACAAAACCACGTCCGTCGCAGTAACGGCTATTGACTCGCTCAACCACTTTGTCAATATCATAAGGAATTTCTGGAATAAGGCAGACCTCTGCGCCGCCCGCAATCGCCGAATGCAAAGCTATCCAACCGGCACTGCGGCCCATCACTTCAAGGATCATTGCACGGTGATGGCTCTCGGCGGTGGTGACCAGCTTGTCAACGGCGTTACTCGCCTCTTGAACGGCCGTCTGAAACCCAAAGGTGTAATCTGTAGCTGAAAGATCGTTATCGATTGTTTTGGGAACACCCACAACGTTCAAACCCTTTTCGAACAATTGCTGAGAAATTTTCTGCGAACCATCACCGCCGATACTGATAACCGCTTCAAAGCCTAATTCAGCCAATCGGCTTAGTAGAAAATCTGAACGGTCTTCACTGGCCCAGCTACCATCCGCTTGTATTACCGGCCAATTGAAAGGCCCGCCTTTTGTTGTGGTGCGAAGTATTGTTCCACCTTTGGCATGAATACCCGCCGTGACAGACGTTCCACTCAACTTAATTATTTCCACTTTGTCACTAAGCACACCATTGTATGCTTCTAGGCTACCCCAAACCTCCCACTCTTTCGTTAGTGATGCCCGCTTTACAACACCCCGAATAACCGCATTCAAACCTGGACAATCACCGCCACCGGTGAGCACTAATAACTTTTTCATGTATTGTTTAATCCTTATAAATTAAGGGCCGCCCCTGAGAAAACCTATTACCGCTCGGCTTTGGCTTCCTGCGTCACTCTGCGTCCTGTAGGCCTGTAGTTATCGCTATATACGCCGCGCTTGTTTCTGTGGTCTGGATACGTCAACGGGTACAGATGACGAATAGCGCCGCCAGTGCGTTGAACACCGCATTTTATGCCTAGGGGAGGTATTCTGTATAGATGTGTATGGCTATACGATATTGAGTATTCACCACCACGTAGTGTTACATGCCTATAAAGCTGAAGCTCAGCGTTTGTGTGACCTAGAAATAGGCTAACGCTGGCATAAGCTTTACAAGAGCACCCTCTTAACTCAGAAGTCTTTAAAAGGTAAGACGCTCGACGCGGCTCAGTGGTTAGCTGTTAAGGAAAAACTAGATGAATGGCGGCTGGAGCTGGCCAATATCAGCCGTTGGATACGGGCCTTAAACGAACCCATAGCCCGAATGGCATACTATGTACTTTCAAAACTTTTCGGCACTACTGGCAAAAAAACGTCTACTCTTTCGCTCTTTCCAATATACAAAAATTAGGAGTATCAAAGCCATTAGCCACCACGCAGGCTCAGAAGCCTGTTTTTCCTCAAACTCTAGCCCACTATGGTTTGACAGTGACTGCTTCTCTTTTCGCTCCAACATTTTCCATTGCGAATCACTTTCCACCACAATTAATGCTGTTGATGGTAATAGAACCGACAGGTCACGGCTTACACTCAACAGCTTTAGCCTATTTTGTTCGAGGCTTGCAGGGTTAAGTGCAGATTGCTTGGCACTTTTCCAAGCCTCTGCCGCCTTGCGCCATGCCGCACTGCTAGCCGACTGAATATAGTCATCAAATGCCACGAAACGCTTCTCTGCCAGAGAATATACGGCCAAACTCTCTGAACTTTCGACATTCAATACAGCTTGCCGACTTACTGAAGCCACTTGCACTGTTTCACCACGTTTAAATACTGCGACTGGCCCCCCACCTATACCCTCAAAAACCGGCTTCGGTACTAACGTATTATTCTGGAATAGGTACCACTGCTCCATATCCGGAATTAGCCAATGCCACTCCTTAAGGCTAATATCCACATCCCCGGCAAAATGATCCCCGGCCAATACAACAAATATTGGCGTTTGTTCGACGTAGACCGCTTCTTGAACGTTACTCGCACGAAGTATTTCACTCGCCAGTGCCCTTTTTATCCAAAAACCACCGCGTTCAGCTAGCTGAATAGCCTCAATTTCCTTAACAATTTCTGTCTCGCTTTGTACATCGATAATTCTAATTTCTTCAATGTCAGCACTACCTACGTTAGCGGCCGTTATCGCTAGCTTTTCTACACCCAAGGTTTTACTTATCTGTATGATTTTGGGCAAATAGTCATTCGCTACGTGTTTCGAATCAAGAGAATAGTCGAGAATAAAATGAAGGTAGGGCTTTCGCTCAAACGCGTAACGCCTAACCCTCTCCGCTTTCAGTATCAGACCATTGGATACCATAAGCTGCGGCTTATTTGAGGTTGGGTTCAGGTTAATCACATTGCCGCCAATATCAATTGTGGCATCAGCCAACGGGTTGTATTCGAATTTAAGCTCCACTTCTCTAATACCTTCTGCCGGGAAGGGATAAACCCGCAACTCAAGTTCATTGAGGCTTCTGTAAATTAGCAATGCAGGGTCACGTCGCACCTCCGTGATTTTTTCAAATACCCAGAGTGCAGTTTTTCGATCAAAAATCCTCGCAGCCACCCATTCGTCTTCAATTTTTAGTTTCATTCCTGTGGCAAATACACCCTCAGGAAGGTGGAGCTTCCCTACATACAGCGAGTGAGTATCATTCGCGTAGTTGCGTAATTTTACCCGAACCGTCGATGCTCCCGGCCTAGAAAGCTCGTGATCGATTGATGCAATTTCGACCTCCTTCTTTGGTGGCACCGCAACTCCCCACGAAGAGCGGCTACGAGGCGAACCGAAAAAATCCAATTCGGTTTTCGGCAACTCCGCGTTGGTAAGCCAACGGTACATACGTTCAATTTTTGCATCTGGCAGAACCATATCGCCAAAAACGAAATGGTTGTATACACCGGCAATATAAGGCAACTGTTTTGCGGCCTTACGATCACGCAGCTGCATTAAAGCGCTCACTGCACGTTCAATTTCAGAATCCGTCAAGCTCACAGATTCCATATCATTGGCATAAAAATACGCCAAGGCTCGGTCAAGCCCTGCCTTGTCCTGATAGATTTGAGACGTGAAGTACACAGGAATTATCAGAAACCCCATTAAGGCGATCGCTCTAGCGCGGGCTGGCCCAGAAACGCTGCACACCAGCGCGTAATCGTTATAGGTGATTCTCCCCTGAAAAAGGCCAAGCGCTAACGGAGTCAGCATAAGAAAACCCGCTCCCATGGCAATAATTGCAAATAACGATAGAGGCAAAAAAGGTAAAAAAACCAAGAAAAAATAAGCTATAAAAGGGAGCGTTAAAAACCTTAAAAATAGGCGGATTGACGCAAAACCCTCAGCACCCGGCTTCCACATTAAAATCAACCCATTCAAAACCGCTAGCGCATATATGACAGTGCTTTGAAAATCTACAGGAAATGGAATTATTTTGTTTAAATAGAGGCCTCCCAGTGGCGCAGCCAGCCCTAGAATTAACGCCAACACATAATGTTTTTCAGTAAAACGAAGCGATTTATCTTTGAAGATAAAATTATCGAATAAACGTATTACAACAGCCAAGAATAGTGTTACTAATGCCGTTGAAAAAACAATCATCACGACTTCTGTGAAGCTACCTAGCATTAACGGCTGAAGAACAGACACTAACAAATACCATAAAACAGGTATACCAATAAGACCCACCACAACCGCGAATAGTGAAGTTTCTGAACTTACCTTGTTAAAAATAGCTTTCGTTAGAGCATACAGTGAGCAAAACGCTCCCGGCATCATTAATGTGAAATTCCAACGGCCAACATTCCCTTCATTCACAACCCACGGTTGAATAGCGCTGGGGATGATGTCGTGCAGATTCAGAGTGAACGCCCACATATAGGCGACGTGCGCCATAAACGAGGCCATATAGAACGTCCAATCGAACCGAATGTATCGCAAACGATAGGCCAAATAAACCGCCACCTCAGCGAGAATAAAAAGTACTTGAAAACACCCCAGCCAACTAGCAACAAACGTTTCTTCTGCCCCAGCTTCACCTTGAATAAGTAGCCAGCTACGCACATTCAAAATAAGTAGTAGAGAGTGCGGTACCAATAGAGCCCACAACAAACAATGTATTGCTGGCCGTTGATTTGAGTTAGTATGCTGCATTGCTTGCACGCCCGTTGAGGTGATCTAGAATATAAACCACAAGAATAAAAGTGACCAGAAACGCTGCCACTCCACACGCAATGTGAACATATTCCGCGTAAATCGAAATTGCAGAACCTTTAATCAACTGATGCGCATAGATTGACGAAATAACCCTAATGGTGTTGGCCATTAGTGATAGAGGGTAAACCAATAACAGCCACCACCACCGATACCCCTTCACAACGCTGTAAGTCATATAGGCAAACAGCATACTGAAGAAGGTGGTGCCACTGCACGACTCTCCGAGTATATAAACCGTTTTGCTATCACCACCAAAAAGCCACTCACCCATCGAGTATTCGCCTCCCGAAAGAAACGCGTTCACAAAAACACCTGAAGGGTAAATGAAGGCAAGCTTGGCATCGGGAATAAACTTAAAAAACAGCCTGAACCCAAGGTAAACCGCCAGTAAACCTGACAATAACGCATATACAGGTATACGCCTGTTTTGGTTATACCAAAGGTTCATTATCACTCCCTAAGTTAGTTGTCATGAAAACTGATGTAAACGATGCTTTAGCACTGAACACCACAGAAGCGGTGATAAGGCTATTCAGCTTCTTATTACGACCAAACCCGAAGGCACTCTTCGAATCGGCTTTTCTCCCACAAAAAATATTGCTCCAAACCAAAATCGTATGGTAATACAGAGCTCTCGTACGTGGTTCGCGAGAGAAAATTGAATCCTAACGATTACACACCTCATCCCCTGACTGGCGTAACAATCAAATATCATTCCTGCTCAAAATGGGCGAGTAATCGACTCGTACTTTTTATAAAGCGAATTCAACATTGCCATTAGCGCTGGCATACAACTGCCCATAACCTATTAACGCCATTTAAAGCTCAATTCTGGATCGGTTTACTCCATTCAGCAATAGTTCATCTTTATAGGGCGATTATACGGCAAATTTATATTCAGTCGGTTGTTTGGATTACACTTATTAATTCAACACAGAAACTCAAAGGAGAGTCTTTCATAATGGATTATGTAAAATATCGGTTTTGTGCGTTTTTAAAAAATAGCTTGCTGTTTACTGTGCTCCTCATGGGGCTGATGACTGGTTGTGGTGGTAATAGTTCGAGTAGCGGTAACCTTCCACGCCAGACAGCATTACCTCCAAGCAGTTCTAGTTCTAGTTCCGTTCCTACCGAGTCCTCCTCCAGCAGCTCTGATATTTCATCGCAAAGCTCTAGCTCGTCTTCAGCTAGTGAGAGCTCTTCGAGTCGTATAAGCTCTTCAATAAGCAGTAGTTCGGTATCCAGCAGCTCTACTCCCCCCGAAACCACCTTTAATTCCACCTACTGTAATGATTTCACGGTCGCACTTACCGAGACAGAGGGCAACATTTATACATTTAAAGCGCCCGCAAATGGCTGCTTCGGAGTCTTGAACGATGACGCTCAAAAGAAAACACTGCCTTTAATATTGGATGGGGAGGAAGACCCCTACCTTCAAATTAACAATAAGATAAAGCTCTATAACAGCACTACCGAGGTTAACACTCGGCGCGTACTGGCTTCGTTCGAGGTCACTAATACGGCACCCTTTCCAATTTGCTTTATAGACCCTGTTGTAGATATTGGCATAAGCCTATATAACGCTGAAGATGAAGAAATTGCACTGTTATCCAATTCATACTACTTGAATGGCGTGCTCTATCCATTAAACAGCTCCATTGTAGCCGCAACCAACACCTGCTTAATGCCGGGCCAAACATTAACTTACCTTGAAGAAAACGATGGATTGCCTGTAGAAGTTATAAATGCTGCCGCCTACGCAACAACAGGTAGATTGGCGGGTAAAAAAACAGAGAGAGATCCTTTACCAAACATTGCCGTTACTGAATTGTCGGTGCAGCACCCGAATGTAACCGCAAGTTTTGTTAACAACACCGGCAGTGCAATAGATTTTAAACTCGACTTTTCTCACATCAGGTTTTATGACGAAGACGGCTACGTTGTTCACGATACATTTTTAGACATTGCCACACAGCACCGCTATACCATTGAAAGTGGTGATAGCTTTGTGTTAAGCGGCGAATCTCTAATTCATCGAATATGGCCGATAACCGCGAATAAGGCCGTTATTTATTTGAATTGGAGTCCTAAAGAATAAATAGCCAAGGTAACATTAGTTGAGCCTATACATAGCTCTTCCAATACGGTAGAGCCGCCTTCAAGGATAAACAATATTGTTTTATTTCACTTTGCCTAATATCAATCTCGAAATGAGCCAAGCCTAAAATTCGTGGGCAGGTTTAATTGGCCCCCCCTATTTACCTCTAGACATACCTACAAAGTAGGTATGTAAACCTATATTGTAGGTTTTATCACCTTGATAGTAGGTTATTCATGATTGAAGCAATCCTTGGCTCTACCAGCGCAGAACGGGTGTTGATGTTTATCACCGCCCGTGAGTCGGGGTATGCAGCCGAAATTGCAAAAGCTTTCTCAACCGATCTAAGCCCAATTCAAAAGCAACTGGATCGACTGGAACGGGACGGCTTGCTCATTAACGAGAAAATAGGCAGAACGCGGCTGTATAAGTACAACCCGCGCTACCCTTTCGTGCCTGAACTAAAGGTGCTTATTGAAAAAGCTCTGACGATGGCTCCCGAAGCCCTACAAGAAACACTGCTCTATGATCGACGACGGCCACGCAAAAAAGACAAGCCACTATGAAAAATCTAAAATGTAGGTATTGACTTGATGCAAGCAGAAAATGCGATAAAGTTTGCTAAAAAAGAAGCAAACAAACTAAACACCAAAATGAATATCGCAGTTGTCGATGCTGGAGCAAATCTGGTTGCGTTTAGCCGAATGGATGGTTCTTTTATTGGCAGCATTGATATTGCAATAAAAAAAGCAAAGACAGCACGGCTATTCGATATGCCTATTGATGATCTTGGTGCAAACACTCAACCGAGAAGAGCCCTATACAACATTAAGCATTCAATTAACGGCCTCATTACCTTTGCTGGAGGCCTACCCATTTATAATGGCGCAGGTGATGTAATTGGCGCCATAGGGGTAAGCGGTGATACGGTTGAGAACGACAAGCTTGTTGCGCAAGCTGGCGTTGATGCTGTTAAATAAGCTTATTTAGATTACAAGCGTAATAGAGAAAAAACGCTCTCACATCGAAAGCGTGACGTTTATCACCATGCTGGCCATGGTTTAATTAATCACAACCTGTATTAGCTTTCTTTTTTTATTTTCCTGATCAACAGCACAAATAAAAAACCCCGGTTAACCGCGTTTGTTCCCGACAAACTTGCGGAATACACCCCATCCCTGGGGCTAACAAACCGGGGCTTCACAAAACAAACAAGTTATAAATTAACGAGCATGTGTATTTCCGGTAAAGCGCAGATTATCCACCAAAAGCGGCGCTGAGCAATTACTGGTATTGAGTGCGACACTTATAAGGCCCTCGTGCTCTTCAGCGAGTGCTGCCTTTATAGAGGCAGGCAACGCTACCTTGGCAGTGAACCATGAGCCCAGCGAATCATCTGTTAGCGGTACCATGTCAATCCACTGATTGTGAATGCCTGCGCTGGGCAGCGTTATGTGGAAACTAATATTTCCGAGCCAATGCGGGTTATCTTGTGCGTCTGGCAACATTACGTCTATCGCCAGACTGTCTCCTAGTACTTCAAACTCTGTGGTACTGAATTGCGGCGTATCCAGATAGGTGTAGCCGCAGCCATCAACTTCAAGGGCATTGTCTCCACGAGTGCCGCCTTCAACAACACTGATCTCCCCTGCACCATGTTTGCTCCAACTGCGGGTATCGTCTTCGAAGCTGGAAAAGTGCTGGTTACGGATAGCACAGCGGGATTGGGCAGCAGCTTTCAGGCTGGCATCGCTCCACTGGTCCATATAGGCAGCGGTCCAGGCCAAAGGTGCATTCCAGTTAATAGTGACTTCGTTTGTGGAGTAGGATTCCCAGTGATCGATGTAGCACTTAAGCGGGTCACAGCCTTGCAACGCGCTTTGGGCAATAGGGTCTTGCAGAAGGCTGTTGGGGCCGCCCGCTATCACTCCAGCAGGCACTGGAGGGAAGTCGCTATTCACGACGTTTGCCCAGAAGCGGTGGTGAGGCTCTTTCATGTCGTTCTCACCGTAACCACTCACATACGAAACACCCAAAGGATTGTTACCCAGCAGGTAGTGCATGTTGGTGTGCATGGTTTCCAGGTAGCGCTCGTCACAACTGAAGTCGTGAGCCAAACCCAGCATAATCATATCGTTGGTTACATTGGAGTTTGAGCCCCAGTACATGCCGCCGGTCCACATGGGCAAACCGTAAGCTTGAAATTCCGTGTGCCCTACATAAAGTTCCGCAACACTGATCACCGCATTTCGCGCCTGAGCGACCCAGCTTTCGTCTGCGTTGTATTGCGGCCCAACGGTCGCCAAAGAGAGTAAACCAAGCGCCTGTGTGGTACCCCAGCCCATCGCAGCCTGACCATACTGTACATCTTCAAGGCTCAGGTGATGAACAGAAGCTTGCATGTCTTGTGCGTAAGCCTGCTTTCCCGTGCTCAGGTAGAGCTCACTGGCAGCCCAGTAAAACTCGTCCGACGCGTTGTTATCGCCGTAGGTACCGCCACCGTTGCCGTTACTGGTCGCCGGGATAAAATCATTGGCCTTGGCCGCTGCGTATGCAACTTCTGCAGCTTGCAAGCAGCCATTTGCAAAGTTTGCATCCAGCGCTTTATAAACGCGATAACACTGGGCAGTTACTGCAGCAAAGTTCAGTGTTGCTGTTGTTGAAGGTGGGTGTACGTAGCGGCTTACATCATCTTCGTGCGGTGCCGTAGGCAAGCCTGTCCAGTACTCACTGTGCATTTTGTGGTGCACCATACCAGCCAAGGGATAATCCGCAGGTATCTGCATGGTAAGGAACCATTCAATTTCCCAGCGAGCTTCGTCCAGAATGTCTGGCGTACCGTTACCATTTTCTTCCGCTGGCAAGGTCATAGCACCGTCGGCAAATTCCCCGGCATCGCTACCCAATACTTGAGCACGCTCGTACTGGTTTAACAGTGTCCATACGGAAATACCGCCGTTCACTACGTATTTACCATGGTCACCGGCATCGTACCAACCACCGCTGGAATCCAAAGTACGGCAAGCAGGGTCGCTTGAGTCTGTTTGACACTCGATGGTTTGTACGGCGCTATCACTAACATGGCCAGCAGGACGTGCCCAAATATCGCCAACCACATCAGCCAAAATCGGCGTATTTGCGCGATTATGATAGAAGTAAGAAAGCGCATCGTATTTGAGCGTTGCGTACAGATCGTCACGAATAGCAAAAGGCTGGCTGGTATAACGGTTATCGCCTTCTGTTACCACAAGGGTGTAATTGTCTGCTTCTGTTTGAATGTGGCCGAAATTAATACCGTGAACATGATCACCGGAACCCTCATCGAGGCCACGATAAATTGTTTCTCCACTGGCCACTGACGTTTCACCACTAAACAAGCTCCAGGCTCTTGGGCTGGTCACATCCCCATATTCTTCAAGGGCAACATAAACAGCATATTTATCAAAGGCAGTGAGGTAACCGTGAGCGTTTACATAAACCGCTGGCTCAACAGGCTCTTCAATTTCAGAATTGGAGGGCGCGAGCAGCTCAATATTATCGAAGCAAATAGTGGTACCGGCTTCTACATGGCCATTGCCAAGTAAGAATCGGAATATGCCGTTCTCTGTAACACCGCCGCCATTCACAAAATCAACAGACAATTTTTGTGGCTCCGCATCCAATGGCGCGTCGATTGCGACGTCCTGCCCGAAGTGCCAAACAAAACCCGCAGACTCATCAACACCGGCCACTTGAATATTGACAGGAGCGCTAGACCAAGCATCGGCTCTAAATAAATATTCGCCGTTTTCGACATAATCCAAGCCATTAACACGAACCTGCAAACTCCAGGATTCTGCGCCGGGGTCGTCAACCAAAACGCAGCCACGCCCTTCATCCAAAAACGGCGTTGCAGCCCCACCAAACTCACCGAGAGCCCAGGGTTCAAAACCACTATCAAAGGTGCCGTTTTCGATCAGGTTAATGTCAGCTGAAGGTGCGTCTACAACAATATCGTCAAAACATACGGTTTCACCAACAGGCACATTACCGCCGCCCAGTAAAAAGCGGAAATGACCGGAATCGCTGTCTGCACCAGCATTAAAAGACACCGTAATCACTTGCCCATCGCCACCCAGCGGTGAGTCTATAGTAATGTCGCCACCGAAAATCCACACAAAACCGGCACTTTCGTCTGTAGCGCTCATTTGCATAGTAACGGGCACGCTGGACCAGGCACGCAAACTCACTTGGTAGTTTTCACCAGACACAAAGGCCAGCTGACTTTGACGCAACTGCGCGCCCCAGTCGGCAGTACCCAACGCAGTTACCGTGGTACAAAAACGGCCACGTTCATCAAC
Organism: Teredinibacter franksiae; assembly: GCF_014218805.1. Taxonomy (NCBI): domain Bacteria; kingdom Pseudomonadati; phylum Pseudomonadota; class Gammaproteobacteria; order Cellvibrionales; family Cellvibrionaceae; genus Teredinibacter; species Teredinibacter franksiae. The sequence goes on from NZ_JACJUV010000001.1 coordinate 612,202, forward strand.
TGCTGAATCGCCCGCACCACCGGCCCACCAACCGGGCGCATCCCAGGGAAAGTACCCTTCGTCGAAGGTGCCGTTTTCTATAATATTTGCAGCGTGAATATTCGTTGTAGCCAGCGAGCATAAAAGCAAGACCAGCCAATAAACCACGTATTTTTTAAGATTCATTATTGTTCTCCGCACATGATTCGGTAATAAATTATTTTGATGTTTAGGAATATTATTTTTATAGTTTTTTATACAGAAATGCCTTTGAGGCAGAAGCAGTATAAACACGCTGCCGCAATGATAAAAAGCATTGTTACAGGAATTAAAGAGTTAACCCGTCACATAATGTCAATCATGCGTGAAAAAATACGTCAACAAGGAGAAGTACGTGCCAATTAGATATACGACAATCTCAACAAATTGGCGGTGCAAGTGCTACCGTGTGGCGGGAACTACGTAGGCTGGATGCCGAAACTATAGACGCCTTGCTGCTCACGCAACTAATACAAGGGCCTAAAACGGCGAGTGGGGTCACTTTACCCAATTCATAGGGGCACAATATGCCGCCGAAATGAGCAACCCGTGCGGCCTATCTCGTTTGAGTACAGCACGAAAAAGCAATAAGAGTTAATAATAGCATGGCTGTAGAACATTTCATTGTAACGGGTTTATTGTGCCTTTTTAGCCAGTTCCTTATTTCTATTTCCAAACACGAGTAAGCCTAGCCCCAATAGCAACCATATGCTAACGGTTATGTAATTACCATTATCAGGTAAATTTAGCCCAATTGACGATGTAGCATTATGGAATGCATGAAAAAGAACACAAATAAAAATGCTATTTGTTTTACGGAATAACCAAGCCAACACTAACCCTAAACCAATAGTTTGCAGTACAAATGCAAGAAAATCAGATTGATAATGACTCATGCCATTTATATAAAAAAGTGGTAAATGCCACATGGCCCATACAGCACTAACAATTAAAGCAGATGTTTTAAAGTTTATTTTTTTCGATAGTTCTGGTAGTAGAATACCTCGCCATCCTAATTCTTCTAAGCCTCCCAGCGGAATCATAATTAATGTTAGGGGAATTAATGCCATAAATTGAGGTGATAACTCTGCCCAAATAGGGGTGTTGTAAATGTCATACAACCATATTGCAATGTATTTAATCCCTAAAACTACAAATATGCTGAATATGTAAAAACCAATATGGGTGCGGAATTGTAAAACCGATTTGTTAAATGCTTTTGTCTGTTTATCGGTAAACCTAATTGCTACATATGCTGCTATAGTTGGAGCAATGCCACCCAAGCAGAATATTACCACATGCAAAATGTTGTTAAATATTGGAGAATTATCGAGTTTTATTATTGATAATGTCCACCAACACAGCCATGTAATCGAAAATGTAATTAATAAGAATAGTCGTGTTTTTTTCATATGTGGTACTATCGCCGTTTTTCAAGCTAGTTGTCGCATCAACTTAAATTACTTTATCTAACTTCGCTTTGTTATCGTCAGGGTTTAACCACACCGGCCCGCCCCTGCTCCAGTCCCGCGTACTGCCACTCCAGCGCATCGGGTCTCGTTGCTTCGCTTTCTCGTAAACCGCTATTCGATTTTCTAATACCGCCTCATCTTTCCCTGTGTGGCGCTGAAGCGGCGTTACAAATTTAATTCCGCTGTGGCGGTGCTCATGGTTGTACCACGATACAAATTTCAGCACCCATTCACGAGCCTGCTTTATATCTTCAAAGCCCTTGTAAGGGTAATCAGGGCGGTACTTGCACGTGCGGAATATCGATTCAGCATAGGCGTTGTCGTCATACGGTCACATCGGTCACATAGACACCCACACTAACACTTGCCCACCATCCACATGCACTATACATTAATACATACCAAAGCGATCAAGGGCCGATCTATGCCCACCCCTCGCAAACACCAAATATCCCTCGATGCAACACCCTACTACCATTGTACATCCCGCTGTGTGCGGCGCGCCTTCCTGTGTGGGCTAGATCCCTTTAGTGGTAAAGATTACGAACACCGACGCCAATGGGTGGAAGATCGTATTGTGTTTTTGGGGGAGGTATTTTGCATTGATGTCTGCGCCTACGCCGTTATGAGCAACCATCACCACCTTGTGCTGCATATCAATATGCCGGAAGCCCTGAGCCTGACTGACCTGGAGGTGTGTGAACGCTGGCACAAACTTTACAAGGGCACTCTTCTCACTCAGCGGTTTTTGAAAGGAGAACTGCTGGATGAAGCCCAATGGCAGGCGGTTACTGCGAAACTGGAACACTGGCGCCTTGAGCGGGCCAATATCAGCCGCTTTTACCCAAAGGGCACGCTGATATCCTGCTTAAACGAGCCTATTGCAAGAATGGCCAATACCGAAGGGCAATGCACCGGGCGTTTCTGGGAAAGCCGCTTTAAATCACAGGCCTTGTTAGATGAAAAAGCCCTAGCGGCTTGCATGGCGTATGTGGGTTTAAACCCTGTACGAGCCAAAATGGCGCGCACACCTGAAGATTCTGAACATACCCGAAACACTTGAATTAGCTGAGTTTGTGGGCAACCCCAGAGAACCCATGCCGCAAGGTTTGCCCTTTCACTTAAAGGACTATATCGAACTTTTGGATCTTACCGGCAGGGCAATTCGGGAAAACAAGCGGGGTTATATTGACGACCAGCTCCCCCCCCCATTCTCGACCGACTTAATATCAGCGCCCATGTATGGCTGGTGCTCACCACACAGTTTGAATCCAAATTCAAAAGCCTGGTGGGCTGTAAAGCCAAACTGCTGCATGCCGCCAGCGTTTTGGGCCTAAAACGCAGGCCGGCTTACGGTAATTGCGAAGCGCTTTTGCATTAATTTTCACCGCAAAATTCTTTTCTCATCAGGCCTTCCGTAAGAGCGGAATTCCGCTCGTGTAAAATCTTTAATATTACCCCTCTTTGAGTGTTTTCCGACTTGACAGCTAAGCACCGCTGATTTTCGCCAGCCCTTGGGGGAAATTACAGGAATTTTTTATAACTCATTTTTAAGGTGACTGTCTCTTTTTCTCGTTTTTTCTCTTTGATCTTTTTTTCTCTTTCCGCATGAAGCAGTTTGGCTTTGCAGCCAACCAGGCATTTGAATGTAGCCTCGGATTGAGTGCTTGGTACCAGCCATTCGCGAGAACTTATATGGAATTCACCCAGAATGAAAGGTAGTTGATTATCAATATAGCCGTGCTTGTTTTCCCGAATAGCGCGATCGGTGAGATCGACGAGCTCAATATCGTCCTTTAAACAAAAGGGTAGACATGACCCCCACGTTTTTCTTTGAATGTTGGGTCGACTCGCCCAGCATTCTTTTAAACACCATGGGTGGAGCACTAGTCACGCACCCATGGCCAACTCCTTAACGCTTACTGTGGTCCGGCACATTCCATCACGATATTCGGAACTTCCTCAGCTGCATCAAGATGGTAGCTGTAAGGGGCATCGGTGAACGGCTGCACCTCAAAATCCTGGCCTTCTTGATAGGAATTACCGCCTAGCCCTACGTCTCTAGAGCCACTGGTATTGTCATAAATATTACCCCTGGCGGTAATATGCGACCAAACGCGGTACATGTGTTGATGAGGAGTATTCACATCTTTGAAGTAGTTGTTTTCAATTAAATCAGCCGCGTACGAACCCACGCCTATACAGTAGCTATTACCTGGAGAATTAAAGAAGTTATTGTATTGATGGCCGTGACCATACATAACACGTGGCATACGCTGATCAACTAAATCGCCCCACCAGTTATGGTGGTAGGTGGTGTTCATTTTGCCCCAGTCGTTAGGCTGGCTTCCGCCGCCGGAACTGTTAAGGCTGGCAAGTCGATGACCATTATTGCTATCAGTGTAATAAAATTTTGTCCATGACACGGTTAAGAAATCAGATGCATTAGTGAAATCCAACAAGCCATCGCCAGCATCCAATAATGCGACATGGTCAACCCAAAGATTACGCGTATTTCGTGCTGCGATTGTATCAGCAGGGCTATTGCCTTCACCTTTACCCTCAATTGTTAAGTTTTGGATAATGATGTTGTCCTTGCCGTTCATATTAAACCCGCCTTTTACTCTGGCGTTTTTATTTGCACCACGAATAGTTGTATTACTACCAACCTCGATCGATGAGCCTCCTGCATCAATGGTACCGTTAACGATTATCACGCGCGCAGAGTTGCTATTTGCCTGGTTTCTAAGGTCGCTTGCGTTATTCACTGTCATCGGGGAAGCATTTCCGCCACCAGTAGTACCATTACCCAGAGTAGCGAATCCTTCCATTGCCGTTGGGCAGCTACCAACGCTACTGCTGCTAGAGGAAGAACTGCTGGAACTAGAAGAACTGCTGGAACTAGAAGAACTGCTACTGCTGCTTGATGAAGAACTACTTGTATTAGGAGCATCGCAGTCTGCTGCACTAACGCCACTGCCTACAATGGTAAGCGAGTCGATATTCGCTAAGCCGTTATTAACCTCGGCTATCAACGCTATATCGTTGATGCCAGCATTTAAAAATACGCTTAAACTGCCTGCCGTCCACGAAGCCCACGAACCGGTGGATGGAAAATCAACCACGCTCTCTGCAAGGCTGCCATTGACTGTCACGCTAGCAGAACGAGCAGCGCTACTGCCATTGGCAAAACGCCAATCAAGGGCATAGAAACCACTGTTTTGAACTTGAACTTTCCAGCTAATTTGTTTGCCTATTGAATTATCGGTGTTTGCAAAACCGCTGCCGGTAAATCCGCTATGGTTGTTGTCGATAGATCCATCAACGGTACAAAACCCTGCGGAATTTTCTTGAAGGACTGTGTCAAATCCACCGCCCGAACTTGACGAGCTACTGCTCGAGGAGTTCGAAGAACTGCTACTTGAAGAGCTCGAAGAACTGCTACTTGAAGAGCTCGAAGAACTGCTACTTGAAGAGCTCGAAGAGTCGTCTGCGTAGGCGCATTCTTTTACTACACCATATATAGGATCGCCAAAGGCTGAGTTGTTGCACTTAATGCTGTCCGTAGCTGTTTGATAATTGTATTGCCCGTTTGCGCCGTAACGAACTTCGCGGGTACCGGAAAAATTGCAAGTTTGGCCTTCTGTGGCACAAAAAGCATAATTTGATGCCGTTTGGGAAAGAGCGCTAACTGGCGTTCCCAATAATAAGAGCGTTGATGTGAAGTACGTCAGCTTTTTAAGCGAGGTATATGATTTTCGTTTAGCTACTTTGTTCATTTTATTTCCTCTTTAGTAAAAATAATGCCAATTGAAAAATACATCGTCGTTATATTGATTATTCTACTCGCATGCATTTCTGCTCTTGTCGTGCTCGGTCGGTAGCTTCAAATTTTTATATCGTACTTTTGTTTCAATGGTCCTAAATACCAAAGCAAAAGTGAAGCATCGAAAAATATGAGTTTTTTGGTTATATAGAGGAAGTGGCTAGAGGGCGTTTGCGCGAACACTGCCAACGTTTTTGCAGGTGGTAATCCTAATGCACTAGTGTCTAGCAGGCTTAATCTAGCAGTAACTCTCAAGTAGGAAAGCCTGCTTGCTTAACTTACAACTATATATGGTATGAGTTTCATATGCGGCATGACAAATATTATTCTTGCTGCTGTGATGCATCTTAAACCTAGAGTATGTTTATTAAAACGGGTAAGCAATTATATTTTTTCAATACAACTTAAATAGCTAGCAAAAATGATTTTGCAGGGAAATCGTAAGGCACGATTATGTTCTTGCTGGCGCCTTAAGTTACAAACTGAAAATACATTTACAAATTAACCGCAATATAAAGAGATAGAAAGTCCCATACTCATTAGGATTTGGAAATTGTGTAAAGGCGCGGGTTGGCAGTTCAAGCTCTGGCATTTCAGCCGATGACAATGGGTTACAAATCGTTAGGATTAGCGGCGGATAGGCGTGGAATAGTTGTCCTATATTCTGTATGCGTAATCAGCATTGTGGAACCTGTTGCATATGTTTGCTTTGCAATGAATTGTGTTGGGGGCTAGTGGTATTTACTTGCGGGGTAAGCAGGGGCGAGGGGGAAAAGAAAAGCGCGATAGCAAGCGCCGCCGGTTAGAATACATCTCTAAGTTGGTTCAACACCAGTGTGAGTTTCAGTGGTTGCTCAACAACCATCTCAGAAAATGCTTAGATTGACGAGCACCCTGCCAAGTTCACTGAAACGCGTTTGATGCTCTTGCTGATTAAACAGGCACTTGGTCAGCGGTTCCGTTATAACACTACCAGTCTATGCAGCTGTTGGTGTATACGCTGAAGCCCGTCTGTGATGTTAAAATCTAAGGCTTCAAAAAATTCAATAAAATCGTGGTTTGTAGTGTTGCGTCCCTGCACTACCGATTATTTTAAAACGATATTGAAATTATCCAGTACAACGCCGGCATCTACCATCCAGATTTTTAGGGTTTGTAATCCTGGTTCAGCAACTGTGTGAGTAGATGTACCAATCGACGCCGCTCGCAAGGTATTCAACTTCCAAGTCTTGGAATACTCAATAGCGTTAATATCAATAACTTGTGGGGTATCGCCATTTAACGAAATGGCGTAACGTAAGCCGCGGTGCGCAGAAGTCAGCCGATGGGTGGGCAGGCACTGGGTTGCTATTTCTACCCCTCCGGTATTAAACATATGGAATTGATAGGTTAATGAAGGGCTTTGTTGCAATAGCTTGTCAGGTGCAATACTTTGGCTGGTGACGGGTTGAATGGTCATACCATGTCGAGATGCAGTCGCCGAGTCTGCCTTGCGCCAACCTGTATTGCCCTTGTCTTCAAGACGGAGAAAATCTTCAGCTTCAATCGAAACCCGCCCGTTGTTTTCCACGGCCTTCGGCAGGCTGGCAGGTGTTAAGCCTTCCGGGTTAAAGACTGTTAAATCAATTGTACGCTGATAACCCGTAGCGTTAAAAACTATGCTGGCCGGTACGGCAGTGCCTTTGGGGGCTACACGCCAATCGACACTGACTATCAAGCGTGTGTCGCTGCTGCCAGCCATCTGGCTTATGTTAACCCAGGGCCTATTGGCACTGGCTGTCCAGGGGAGTGGTTTTTGGCCTTGGTTAAACACGTCAATAAAATAGCGAGAGTCGGCTGGTCGATTGAAGGTGGGCAGTGTGCCGGGTTGGTCGCTAACTAAAGGCACTGCTGCGCCTTCAGGTACAACCCCTAGTGCGGCTTCGGCGCTTGGGGTAAAGCTACCGGTTTTTGGCATTATCCAAGCGTTTTGAGTTTCGCGAGCCCAACTCTGGAGCTGTTCTGTGGGCATGGGGCTTAACATATGATTCCATTTGCCATCCGCATTTTGTTCGTTGTAGTAGCGGGTTTCTTTCAGTAGCGCCTGCTGCGCGTTATTTGCTGCTTTGGCTAACTCATTAGTAGCGGTGCGATTTTGAGACGCCCATAACCGGCTGCGTTCGGCGAGTAATACGCGTTGATTGGCGTAGTTAGAAGCACGTACGGGGTAAAGCACCATTGCATAAAACGCTGCTTTATCTGCATCGGAAAGCGATGCATAAATCACGCTGGCTTTATGTGCTAGCGCTGTAAAATGGTCGAGCCGTTTCTGTGCTTCATCCCCTTTGCTCGTTAAACTGAAACCACTTTTTTCGCGGTTCAAGTGCTCCGGGCGTCTATTAATATTCAAGTGAAAAAGCTCACCCAAAATATCCGCTACGGTATTGGCTTGGATTTTGTTGATCGATGTAAAGTGTTTTGCCGCCCACTGGCTTAGGTATTGTTGTTGGTCGAAATTACGGAACGCTTCTGGGTTGCGGGCCAATCGAAGAAAAAAGTCTGTGCCGATTTCGTGGGGTTTAATATCGCCAATATTAATTAACCAGTACTTGCTTGCACTAAAATCCCAGGCTTTTATCATTTCCGACAAGGTCATACCCGGTGGCGTGGTGTACAGCCACAAGTAACTGCTGGGCAGCCCCCAATAAGATGCATGATAGTAAACACCTGAGCCACCCGAGCGTTGATTCTCCTCTGGCGTTGACAGCTGTCGAATATAACCGTGGTTATCATCGGGCCAAACAATGGTGATATCTTCTGGCAATTGTAAGCCAGACTGATATTGCACTAGGGTCTCTTTATAGGGAATAAATATCTGCGGTATATCAGCCGGGTTGGCGTGAACATGCTCGGCAATCATTTTTCGCTGGTCTGGAATAATGTCGTTTTGAATTTTTGCTGCTTTTTCTTCGTCGGTAATGCCTTTGGGGGCGAACATGCCCGCATCGGCACGTCCGCGCATGCCGATGGTATAGATGTTTTCGTAGCTCGCGGTTTCAATAACCCGTTGCTCCCAGAACGTATAAATATTATCGCGGTTGCTCCAGTAGCTGTAGTCGCCCAGTTTTTCGGGTTTGTATTCGTGGCTGTTACGCATCATGGGTTCGTGATGGGAGGTGCTGATAATAACCGCATAGTTATCGGCAACCACTTTGTTCTGCGGATGCAGGTAAAACGGTGTCGATTCACGAGGGTACTCGTGCATGGCTGGCCATATAGTATTGGCGTGAAGCCTTAACATTAATTCAAAAACCGTTGCGTAGGTTTTAGGGCCTATATTGCCAAATTCCGGTTCAAAGGTTTTTGCCGCCCAGGGTTGAAAACCCCAGTCTTCATCGTTAATAAAAATGCCGCGATATTTAACGGCAGGTGAATGCTGGGTGTAGCTACCACTCACATATAATGCAGGTTTTTTGGCCGTGGCAACATCACCCCAAAAGTACCAGGGCGATACCCCAATGGCTTCGGATAAAGCAAACACGCCATAGGCGGTTCCGCGGCGGTCGCTGCCCGCGATAACCAATGCTTGTTCAACACCGGGCAGAGGGGTGTTGATAACCGCAGCTGTGTAAGCCTCCCATTTTCCATTAATGGCAGACGTATTAAGTTTTCGATTAGCAATTAACGTATCGATTAGCGGGCTTTGGCCAATAGTGCCAACTATGATGGCGGTGTTATCAGTAATTGCCGCTGTCGATATCAAGGGTTGAACACCCGTTATACGCTTAATATCGTCACTCAGCGCCGTTGCGGCAATGGCAACAACCGCAGCATCGTCTTCACTGTAGTAGATAGTTGTGCTGCTATTCTTATCTGCAATTTTAAAACTCGCTTCCGATGCGATTGTTGTAACCGCCATAAAAGGCGTAGCAAAATAGTCGTGCGGGGTGGGTGCAGATGGTGTCATGCCATCGTAGGGCTGCCATCGGCTAGCAGTGCTGTATTCAGACTCTACCGCTTGTTTGTTCGAAGATAAGCAAGCACTTAAAAAACTGCAGAGCAGAATAAAAAGAATAGATTTTAACTGAATTGGCTTAATAGTACAGGCCAAAACACGGAAGAAAATTCTGCGTTTTATAACGAGCATAATTGGTGTTCTCTACAATCTTAATTTACATGACAAGCGAATACTTTTTATTGCGCATACTGATTTTGACTGTTATATATGATGTGGTTTTTATATGGCGCGTAGAGTCTGTTAAAATATTTCACGATAACGCATGGTAACACACGTCGATTTAACGTTGGTTGGCAAAGGAAATACACCACACACGGGGTCAGGCCTTACATTTGACATCTCACATCTACCCCGCCTACATTCCCTCCCACGCTTTCACCGCTCTGCTCACCGTGGCATAACTCACACCATAAGCCTCGCCAACTTTAGCCAAACTATAGTGGCCACTCAGGTAAGCTTTTGCCATGCCTTCGGCCGGTGGGTACTGCTTTACATAATGAATCAAGGGTTTTACCGGCGCCAGTTTTTGCGGCTTGGGAATATCGTCTAACGATTGCTCGTCCGTCATTTGACATTGGGCGTGCTCAATGAATTCATCCGAGCCCAGATACACTTGGTTCCTTAACTTTTCCCACGGCGATGGCTGGTTTCTGCCCGCCTTTACAAAGGCTTTGTAGCCCTCTATCGCACGCTTACGTTGCTTGCCAAAATTTCCCAGCAGCCAATCTTTAGTGAGCGCTTCCGTTGGTTCCCCCAAACCCGCTGTTGCCCGGTAACTGCTCCAGCGCCAGTCCTTTGCGCTGCGAACCATTCGAGCACGCACAGGATTCAGTACAATATAACGACACAACTCCAGCAGGTAGGAGTCTTTCTCCACCAAAATCGCTTTGTATCGCCCTTGGAACACATGCCCTACCCGACGATGTGCACGATTGAATTGCTGTGTATAAGTGCCGTTCAGGTACTTCATACCTTTAGACAAAGTGGGAGCTTCGGTTTCGATGAGAAGGTGATAATGGTTGTCCATCAAGCAATAAGCATGGCAAAGCCATTGATGGCGCTCACAGCTGTTTTTTAACAGCTTAAGAAAAGCTTCCCGGTCTTCTTCGGTAATGTAAATATCGCCTTGAGCATTACCCCGTGCAGTAACATGGTATAGCGCACCGGCATATTCTATTCGTAGTGGCCTGGCCATTTAGCCCCCTCCCTTTGGACTTTTAGCAAGCATAGCTACCAGGAGGAAAATGTCAAATGTAAGGCCTGACCCCTTATTTTCTTAGGCCTGACCCCTTATTTTCTTTTTCGATTTTACATAGGACTGAGCTAATTTAGCTGGTATTAACTTCGCAATATGTCCGTACCTAGCCGCATACGTTGCCCAGTGGTGGGCACCACCGCAAGTTTCAAATACAACTTGACACGCTGGTGAGTTCGCCAAGATCTACACCTAACGTTTTGATAGTCATTATGATTCACCTTCGTTATTTTTCTCACCTACATCCTAGGTTAGGATGGAAGGCGAGTCATCTCATTAAGCCTTTTCATTCGTACTAACCCCACCCATTCGTAGCAATAAGCGTGGACATATTTTGGTAAGCGAGCACCCAGTTTTAATGCGTCTAGATATCAATTAAGCAAGCTAGTTCAAGTTAAAACGCAGTTTGAACGCTGCATCCAAATGCAATTGTTAGTGAAGTGGCAATGCGTGAACGGGCGTAAAATATCAATCAACAAGGTATTCACGGAATTTATCAATCGAAGAATCTTATTCCATCGCCTGAATATCGTGTAAATAATACCGTGCGAGACAAAATTATCGCATTTAAAACAGTGCGAGAAGGGTAGATCGTTTTGAAGACAACCCAGGGCCAAGGTAAACCAATAAGTGGCGTTAAAAGAGTTATAAAGTCTCCTCAGTCATCAACTAGACATATTTTGGATATGGAAATCAAATAGAATTCCGGTATTTTATGGTAAAATTTTTACCCCCCCAAATTGTCATCACAAACAGGCCCCGATGTTACGAGGCTAATTTTTTTGAAAAACCACCTATATTACGGCAGCAGATTAACAAGCTTAACAAGCTTAACAAGCTCGAGTTTAATATTAGATACACTGCCTATCGATATTTTATTTTTATCCGAAGAAAACAAAGGTGGCAGACATGAATAATTTTGAAGTTTATATAATAAGTGACAAAAAAAAGCGCATGAAATTTCATTTGCACTGTCAGATCGTGCTGAAGTAATCCACGTAGATTTTTGCAATGAAATAATTTGCAAAAATAAATCAAGTGTAGTTTTAGTGGACTTGGAAACAGCCAAATATATTCCCAACCTCCCCAATATCGCATTACCCTCTCAACATGTAAAAATCGCTATTGCGTCTCGATCCAACTGCCTCAAAACAATTTTTTCTTTAGGTTTTAGTGATTATGTTACTTATCCGATAGTACTGGATGAAATTAGGTGTCGAATAGCTATATGGATGTTTATAGGAAATGATTATAAAAAAATAGTTCCGGGTGGTCATTATGAATCAAACAAAAATGAAAATAATAGAATGGTAGAGGAGGCATGCCATCTCATGCACAAGAATCCGGAGAGGCGTTTTAATCTGAATGGATTGGCAAAGTCAGTTGGCACCAATCGCAGCAAATTGACTTACGCTTTTATAGATGTGACAGGAGCCCCTCCTTTTAAATGGCTTAGACAGCATAGGCTTGCGCTAGCCAGGAAGATGCTCGTCACGTCAGATAAAGATATTCAGAGTATATCTGATTGTGTTGGCTATAAATACATTGCCAATTTTTCATCTGCATTCAAAAAGGAATACCTACTATCGCCCGCCAAATACAGAAAAAATTACGCAAAAGAAAATAACAGTTACTAGATCATAAACAATAATAACTATGATTTGCTAAATTCATTTCACACGATAATTAATCGTGACATAAACATCCCTTAAACGAGACTAAAAAGGACTAATATTATGAACCAATCTAATGACTCCAAAAAATCTTATGTCGTGGTCGCAAGCCCTCTTAGCTTTAAAAAACTAGGTGATCAATACACGTTGACATCTGACACTTCCAACATCGAAGACGACACGTCATATCCTGGAATTATCGTGGCTGGATATGACTATAATGGGGCATGCGCTAAAATAATCCCATACAAACAGACTATTTACACGCAACATCAAAAACGGGTAAGTTCCGTGACAACGCAAAGACTAGCGGTGCACCTCAGCGGTCCTGGCATCCCGCCAGCAGAGATTACTGCTATTTTTAGAACTCCGGATATCGACAAAAGCAATGAAAGGAACCACGATGATCCAAATTTGGATTTCTCATTAATCAATGGAATTGTTGGCCCAAAATGCAATGTAGATTATCAATCGGATACAGGAACAAGCGTGCCAATTTATGTGTCGCCAGGATCTGCAATCATTAAATCGTCTGCCTCGATGAAATGCATTCCAGAAACTGAAAAATTTGGTGGTTGGCTTGGAGATTTACTTTCCCTTGGGGCCAAATGTGTTCCACATATAATGACTGCTGGCATGAGCATTATTCAGGAAATTGCAGCTGGCCCTGGAGAAGATAAAAAAAATCTCATCCAGTCCACTTCTGACGAAAACCCAATGATCAATTTGGAGAGTGCCGGCGAAGGAATCAATAGCATCGCGGCAAGCATCGGCTTTACATTGCTGGAACATGCTCACAACGTAACTTCTAAATAAAATGGTTTTATGTGTTTAATGATCCATGAGCAATATGGTTTCCTCGTGGATCATGTTTAGCACCATGAATCGAGGATTAACTCAAATGAACAATAGAAATAATCAGCCAAAAGACTTTGGAAAAATAAACTACAAAATTTCGAAACTTGCCAATCTAGTATACAAGGACAAGAATGAAATCCTAGACTCTAGCAGAGAAGATGTCGAGCTGCGATGGTTGGTGGATTTAGGTGATATGGAGTTAAATCGACAGAATGGTAATGGAACTTATAGAATACACAGGAAGGTATTGTTATCATACTGTATGATCGACAAGGTTTTGTTTTTATCATTTAGAGGAACATCAGGTATAAAAGATTACCCTACGGACTTAAATATCTCCATGAAACAATTCGTGAAAGGAGGAAAATCTTTCGGTAATGTTCACAACGGGTTTCTGTCATGTATACAATCGTTTAAAAATGAAATAGACGAAGTGGTTAAAATTATATATGACATGGGGGAAGTGAAAAGCGTCCATGTTACGGGTCATAGCTTGGGCGGCGCCTTGGCCGTTCTCTATCTTGCGTTATCTATCAATGAGTCGGATATAAAATTCAATTCTATAACAACATTTGGACAGCCAAAAGTTGGGGATAAAATATTTTCACAGTGGTTTAAATCTATTTTGGAATCAAATAAATGTCTCTACTACCGACATGTCAATAAGGTAAAATCTGTTAAGGGAGATCTAGTCGCACGACTGCCTTTTTCAATACTTGGATATCATCATACAAACGGCCATCTTGTTTCTGCCGATAAAACAAAGAATTATGTTTTTGGAGGTGAAGAGCTGGATACTGGATTAGATAACGAAAATCAGCAAATGTATAAATTGTGGCTTGAGGATCACAAAATGGATTTATATCAAGACGTGGCGAAATGCAATGAGTACATTTAACTTAATTATCATTATTCTGTAATTTAAAGTGCATAACCAGCGTCAGGTCTTTGATTTTTGATTACACTAATGGTCGCGGTAGGAATACCAGTTACCCGGTACCCCCCGCGCAGATCCCAGCGTGCGCTACTAACGCACTGGGCTCCTCCCTCAAGTACGAACGCCAAAGCGCTGCCTAGGATGAGGATGTACCACTCGGATTTTCGGAAAATACGGAGCCGTGATTTTGACAAACTTCTCCCAACTCATGAACCCACGCTGGCTTCTTTTTCGAATACGCTTAAGCCAATGCCTGCGCACTTCTCCGAAGAATAGCCAGATGCTGCGATCATTACCGGGAACTGAAAAGTAGTTAAGGTGCCCTTGAAGGATTCGCTTAATCCACTTTCCTGTTTCAGCCAAAGGATCATGCCATCGTTTCCGTAATTCGGCTTTGATAACGCGTAAGCTAGCACGCATACGTTTCCGTATCGTTTTACGCCTTATCACGAACGTCTTTCGTTTATACCCGAGGGTGCAGTAGTGTGTAAAACCTAGGAAGTCGAAAGTTTCTGGGCTTCCTTCACCACGATTCTTCCGCATCCCTATTGCATATTTGCCGAAGCAAATAAGTTGGGTTTTATCGGGATGTATCGTTAAGCCAAACTTGTTCAAACGCATGCGCATCTCCGTTAGGAAATGATGCGCATCATCTTCATATTCGAAACCAAAAACACTGTCATCAGCGTATCGAATAATCATCATGTCACCACGACTGGACTGACGGCGCCACTTATGAGCCCAAAGGTCTAGCACATAGTGGAGGTAAACATTTGCCAAGATAGGCGAAATGACTGCGCCTTGGGGCGCTCCAATATGGGCTTTACGCCTGTGAGCTCCATCCATGACACCAACTTTAAGCCATGCCGTGATTAAGCGTAACAAACGCTTATCTCCAAGCCGGTGCTCTAGAAAGCGCAACATCCAGTCATGATTCATCATATCGAAGAACTTTTGAATGTCGGCATCAAGCACCCAATTCACACGCTTCCTGTAAATTCCAACACTGAGCGCATCCAGTGCATCGTGCTGTCCTTTTCCCGGTCGAAAGCCGTAGGAAAATCCCAGAAAGTCTTCTTCGTAAATCGCTTCGAGGACAGAAACCACGGCTTGCTGTGCAATTTTGTCTTCCAAGCAAAGGATACTCAATGGCCTTTCCGTTCCGTCAGCTTTCGGAATCATTATTCTTCTAGCAGGTTTCGGACGGTAATTACCACTGTGTATTTTGCTGTGGAGTAGAAGCAGATTTTCGTTTAGATTTTCTTGGTAAGCTTGCCATGTCACTCCGTCAATACCTGACGCCGAGTTGCGCTTGAGCGCGTAGTAACTCTGCGTTAATAGGCTAACAGTTATGTGGTGTAGCAAGGCGGTGAATGGTACATCTTTCTTCCTTTGCGCCGCCTGGCGCACACCAGCCAATCCAATCAATGCAGGGCTCCAGCTCTGTGTCTGGGCTGCTGTTGCTTGACTCGTGTTCCTCTTGGGCGAGACCCTTTCCTCCATCACCTCCGCTGAGTGTGCACACTCGTTGTTCGGCGTTATCTTCGGTACTATGGTCTCGTCCGACTTCTCACTTGCGTTCATATTTATCTATCAGTGATTACCTTTGAATAAATCGGCCTAGCTAAGCTAGGCACAAATGAGATCTCCCAGGTTCCGTACAAAGGACGTCTTCACATGCATGGGGTCTAACGACTGCGCCAGGTTTAAATCGAACTTGCCATTTATGCTCGATTTAATATTGCCTTCTCTTCAGCGGAACGAGATCGGCACCTTGAAATGAACCCATTTCGCAGCTCAATACCCAGCCTATGAACTCCCCTGTGAACGCTTCACGTCTTACCTCGCGGTAAACCATGCATCACTCGGGGCCAAGATGGTTGGCTAGACCTTTTCTTGCGGAGGACTTGCACCTCCTATCCTTTGCCAGCTTACCCTGGCGCACTCCGCTTTGGGTCGAAAGCCGACCAACTAGCTTTTATATAACAACTAACTCCGTGGCCCAATAAAAATATCACCTCAACCAGTATCAACACCACCTTTCACTTGTTCAGCATAGTTCCTCACCAAAGCAAACAATTGCGCCAGCTCAATTGTTACCCAGTCCTCACCTCGTTGTCACCGACCAAACACCGCCTTGGCGCTAATCAGCATCTATTGGCAGGACAACCCCTCACCAACCATTAAAGTCAGCTCAAGCGAGTTAAGGGCAGATTTGAGGCAACACACACCCATTTAGGTGTTTTAGGGAGGTCAAATAAAAAGGAATGGCTTCGAACGAAGCAATTACAGAAAAACGAGCCAGATCACCCGCAGAACGGGGGCGAAATTCTTTGAAAAATTTGGACTTAATACGGACTTAAGTTGCAGGCAAAAAAACCCGCTTAAGTGGCGGGCTTCTATGTCGTTGATTTACAACGCTTTTTTGGTCGGAGTGAACGCTCGCATCTGCTGCATGTAGAGTCTTATTTTGTTTGCCCTATATTAAGCTCCGTGGCCGGAATTGACTCGGCGCGTCCTGCGCCTCGGGCTTCGCCCGCCCTGAAGGGCGCCCAAATTCGTTCCCGACGAATTAGTGACCCGAGGTCTAAGAACGAAAGTCCCTCACTTCTGCCGGTTAAACAAAAAAGGCCACCCATTAGGGTAGCCTTTTTTGTTTAATTGGTCGGAGTGGCCGGATTTGAACCGACGACCACCACACCCCCAGTGTGGTGCGCTACCAAGCTGCGCTACACTCCGATTCACGTATGTTGCTAGTACTTATACGCGAGGCGCACATAATACGGATTAACGGGTTTTATGCAAGGGTGAATATGGGGGAGTTGGTTGTTTTCTTTGTTGAATCAATTGCTTAGGCAATTTGAGTTCACTGGCGTTAGGCTTTGAGTACCGCCAGTACTTCTTCTAGATCGCGGATCATCTCTTTTACTATTTCCGACATGTCTTTTGGCTTAGGTTCTGGCTTTACTTCGTGGGTCATTTGCTGACGCGCACCGCCAATGGTAAAACCCTGATCGTAGAGTAATGAGCGAATTTGGCGAATGGTGAGAACGTCTGCGCGCTGGTAGTAGCGGCGATTGCCACGGCGCTTTACGGGCTTTAGTTGGGGGAATTCCTGTTCCCAATAGCGAAGCACATGCGGCTTTACCGCACACAATTCGCTTACTTCTCCAATGGTGAAGTAGCGTTTGCCTGGGATAACGGGTAATTCTGCGTTATTACTCGGTTCCAGCATACACTTCGACTCGTGCCTTTAGTTTTTGACCTGGACGAAATGTTACCACTCTTCTCGCGGTAATAGGAATTTCTTCCCCCGTTTTGGGGTTACGTCCCGGTCTTTGTTTTTTGTCGCGCAAATCGAAATTTCCGAAACCCGATAGTTTCACCTGCTCATTTTGCTCAAGGGCGTCACGAATTTCTTCAAAGAAGTACTCTACAAGCTCTTTGGCTTCACGCTTGTTGAAGCCCAATTCCTCGTAGAGATTCTCGGCCAAATCGGCCTTTGTTAACGATTCCTTGTCAATGTTATCTGAGACTGGCATCAAATTCACCCTCTAGCCGCCCAATGATCGAAGCGATTGAAGCGTTAATTTCGTCTTCGTTAAGAGTGCGCGAAGGATGCTGAAACGTCAAGCTAAAAGCAAGACTTTTTCTTTTAGGATCAATACCTTCGCCGCTATATACGTCAAACACCTTTAAGTTCTTTAGGTAATCACCGGCATTCGCTCGTATTTCAGCCAATAAGGCTGCAGCGGTGACGCCCCTATCTACAAGAATAGCCAAATCTCGGCTAACTTCAGGGCATTTTGACAGAGGGTGGAAGGCCGGCACTCTGGCCGATATCACCTTTTCGAGATCTAGTTCGAATACAAATACGGTTTTTGTGATGTCTAGCGCTTTTAGCAGCTGTGGATGGATGGCGCCAATAAAGCCTAGGCTTTCGTTACCCACTTTTACTTCGGCACACTGCCCTGGGTGCAGCGCGGCGTGTTTAGCGGCGCAGAAGCTGGCCTGCTTACCTGTGAGTGCAATCAGTGACTCTAGGTCGCCTTTTATGTCGTAAAAGTCTACATCGTCTTTACCTGCGGCCCATCCAGACTCGTCTCGCGCGCCATATATAAGCCCGGCTAATCCGGCGGTTTGGCTTAAGCCTTCTGGGCCTGGTATGAACCGCAGACCTTTTTCGAACAGGCGTACCCGGCTTTGCTGGCGGTTAATGTTGCGGCGTAGGACTTCTACCAAGCCCGGCAGTAACGATGTGCGCATTACGCTCATATCGGCACTGATGGGGTTGAGTAGCTCTACGGCGTCGGTATTACCCTCACCCGCAAACAGTGCGTGTATTTTGGGGTCGATGAAGCTATAGGTAATAGCCTCTTGATAGCCGCGCGCAATAAGTTGTTTGTCTAGTCGCTCTTCTGGCAATTGTGTTTCGGTCAGGCGTGGCAAATGCGCCGGTACGCGCATTTCGGTTACAGGCAATTTGTTGTACCCGTATATACGCGCAAGCTCTTCGAGTAGGTCTTCTTCTATGGTGATATCGAACCGGTAGCTGGGCACGGCAAAGGTCCAACCGGTGTCGTTGCTGCTTTCCAGCTCTAAACCAAGGCGAGACAGAATATCGACAATTTCAGTATCGGGAATGGCAAAGCCAAGGCCAGATTCAATGCGCGCACGCTTTAAGGTAACGCTCACGGGCGTGGGCAGTTCTTTCGAGAGTTCTTCGCACACTACTGGGCCGGGCTTACCGCCCACGATGTCTGTTAGTAGCTGTGTTGCGCGCTCTATTGCGGCTTGGGCACCGTTGTAATCTACGCCTCGCTCAAAGCGGTGCGAAGAGTCGGTATGCAGGCCATAGGAGCGGGCTTTTCCGGCAATGGCTACCGGGTTAAAGAAGGCGCTTTCTAGGAAGATATCTTGGGTTTTACCGGTTACCGCGCTGGCTTCGCCGCCCATAATACCAGCCATGGCCACAGGGCCGGTGTGATCGGCAATCACCAGGGTTTCGGCTTTAAGTGAAATTTCCTGCCCGTCTAGTAAGGTAAGCTTCTCGCCGTTTTCGGCCATGCGTACACGAATGCCGGAGTTTAACTTGGCTAGGTCAAACGCGTGCATGGGCTGACCTAGCTCTAGCAGGATGTAGTTGGTTACATCAACGACGGCATCGATAGAGCGAATATCACTGCGGCGCAGCCTTTCTTGCATCCAGCGTGGGCTGGGCTTGGTTACGTCTACGCCTTTGATCACACGGCCTACGTACCGGGGGCATGCTGCACCGGCTTCCAAGCTTACGGGGAAGCGGTTATCGCTTTGGCTGGCCACGGGTTTTATTTCGGGGCCTGTAACCGTTGCTTTGTTCAGTACACCCACTTCACGGGCCAAGCCTTTAATGCTCAGGCAGTCGCTGCGGTTGGGGGTAAGGTCTACTTCAATTTCGCTGTCGTTCAGGTCGAGGTATTCTCGCAGGTCGGCGCCTACTGTGGCATCGGCGGATAATTCCCACAGGCCGCTGTCGTCGTCGCCACATTGCAGTTCGGTTTCGCCACACAACATGCCAAAGGACTCTACTCCGCGTAGCTTGGCTTTTTTAATTTTGAAGGCTTTGCCGTCTTCACCTGGCGGCAAACTTGCACCCACCAGTGCGAATGGCATTTTAAGGCCCACCCGTGCATTGGGGGCCCCACACACAACTTGCTTGGTGCCTTCCGGGTGCCCGGCCACCTGACAAACCCGCAGTTTGTCGGCGTCTGGGTGCTGTTCTGCTTCGAGTATTTCACCCACAACAACTTTACTAAATGCCCCCGCAACCGCTTTTACACCATCCACTTCAAGACCGGCCATAGTGAGGTCGTCTACCAGTTTTTCTGTGCTCACTTCGGGGTTTACCCAGGTTCTTAACCAGGATTCACTGAATTTCATTTTCTCTAGGCTCGGTTCGGGCGGGCTGTTTGCTCGCTTTGTTGTTTGATTAGAGCAGCTTTGCTGCTGGGGCGCCTTTCTTAAACCATCTAAAACTGCTTTAAGAAGTCGAGATCATTTTCAAAAAATAATCGTAGGTCGTTTACGCCGTAGCGCAGCATGGCTAGGCGCTCTACGCCTAAGCCAAAGGCGAAGCCGGTGTATTTTTCGGGGTCTATGCCGCTGGAGTTAAACACATTGGGGTGTACCATGCCGCAACCCCCCACTTCCAACCAACCGGTTTTGCTGGACTCCCACTGAATATCAAATTCTGCCGATGGCTCGGTGAAGGGGAAAAACGAGGGGCGGAAGCGAACTTCGAGTTCGTCGTTTTCAAAAAATGCGCGCAAAAACTGTACGATCGTACCTTTAAGGTCGGCGAAGCTTACATTTTTGTCGATAACCAAACCTTCCACCTGATGAAACATGGGTGTGTGTGTTTGGTCGGAATCGCAACGGTATACACGCCCAGGGCAAATAATGTAGATGGGTGGCTCTTGGTTTTCCATTACCCGCACTTGTACCGGCGAGGTGTGAGTACGCAGCACTCGATTGTCGTCGATATAGAAGGTGTCGTGCATGGCACGCGCCGGGTGGTGGGCGGGAATATTGAGGGCGTCGAAGTTATGGTAGTTATCTTCAATTTCGGGCCCCTGCTCTACTTTGTAGCCCACGTTTGAAAAAATTCTTTCGATGCGGTCGAGGGTACGTGTTACCGGGTGCAAGCCACCGCTCTCGGATTTACGGCCATCGAGTGTGATATCAATGGTCTCTGAAGACAGCCTGGCTTCAATGGCGGCGCCTTCTAGGGTGGCCTTGCGTTCGTTAATTTTCGTTTGAACGCTTTCTTTCGCCTTGTTAATTTCCGCACCGGCCGCTGGTCGCTCTTCTTTGCTCAACTTCCCTAAGCCCTTTAACAAACCCGTAAGCTGGCCCTTTTTACCCAAATAATTAACGCGCACAGCATCAAGTGCTGCCAGATCTTGGGCATCCGTTACCAAGTTAATGGCTTCAGTTGTGAGTTCTTGTAAATTTTCCATAGTTAAATACAGAGCGTTCGCTTCGCTCTCTGCTGGTACGCCCGCTTTGCAGGCTCTGGATTTTGGAGTGCTGCTTTCTGCAGCTGCTGGAACAGCAACGCTCCCATGTTTTTACACTTTAATTTTAATATGCGCTTTTTTTTCGACGCTGCCGAAGATGGCACTCCCAATTCCAGAATCGCTACACATATGCAGCTTATTAGGGCTATGCAGGGAGAACAGGCCGCTTCGGATGCTTGCGAAGCAAGCTCCGCTGTAAGAGCTAAAAAACAAAAGGGAAGTGCCTAAGCCCTTCCCTTTTGATTGTTTTACAAACTCACTGGCGAACCAATGACTTTGATCAAGCAGCCAGCGCTTCTTTTGCTTTGGACACAATAGCGGCAAATGCCGGCTTGTCGTGAATAGCCAGATCGGCCAGAACACGACGGTCCAATTCAATGTTTGCTTTTTTCAGGCCAGCAATCAGACGGCTATAGCTCATACCTTCGGCACGAGACTGAGCGTTGATACGCGTGATCCACAATGCGCGGAAATTACGTTTCTTATTGCGACGGTCGCGATAAGCGTATTGACCGGCTTTGATTACGGCTTGCTTTGCTACGCGGAATACGCGTGAACGCGCACCGTAGTAACCTTTTGCTGCTTTTAAAACTTTCTTGTGGCTGCGGCGTGCCACTACTCCACGTTTTACACGGGCCATGCTAATTCCTCATTCAAAAATAGTGGGGGCCAATTACTTGGCACGCAACATACGATCTACCGAAGTGGTATCTGCAGGTTTAACCATGCTGGTACCGCGAAGCTGACGCTTACGCTTGGTAGTCATTTTGGTGAGGATGTGGCTCTTGTAAGCACTTTTGCGTTTGTAGCCGCCAGCAGTTTTCTTAAACCGCTTAGCTGCACCGCTGTGTACTTTAGCTTTTGGCATTGTTACTTCTCCAATATAAGGGCTTACACCCCTTGGGCTTTACTTTGGAACCAACTAGGCAGCTAAAAGCCTGAAGGCTCTGAATGCACGGGTTCATAGAACTCGTGCTTTATCAGCAAACTCGCTACTGCGAGTTTGGTAGATTCTTTGGCGCCGGAGCGCTTCGCTTCTGGAGCGGGCTGCGCCCTTCTGGAAACTGATGCGCTTCGCTTCTGGAAAATTCTTTCCAGAGATTGCGTAGCAATCGTTCCAGCAGGCCGCTTGCGGCCGCTCCGCAGCTAGAAAGGGAAAGTTTTACTTTCTCTTTCTGGGTGCTAATACCATTATCAACTGCCGCCCTTCCATTTTCGGGTATTGCTCTACAGTTGCAATTTCTTCCAGGTCGACTTCGATGCGTTTCATCATCTCCATGCCGAGTTCCTGGTGAGCCATTTCCCGGCCGCGGTAGCGGAGGGAGACTTTGGCCTTATCGCCATTCTCTATGAAGCGCGATACGTTGCGCAGCTTTACATTGTAATCGCCCTCTTCTGTGCCAGGGCGAAATTTCATTTCTTTTACTTGCTGCTGCTTCTGCTTTTTCTTGGCGGCGGCTTTTTGCTTTTTAATCTCAAAGAGATGCTTGCCGTAATCCATGATTTTGCAAACTACCGGCTCGGCATCTGCGGCAATCTCAACTAAGTCCAGTGTGACTGCCTGCGCTGCTTCCAGCGCTTCACTGATTGATACTATACCTACCTGTTCCCCGTCTGCACCTATAAGGCGTACTTCCTTCGCTTCGATCTGATCGTTTATCGTTGCTTTCTTGGAACGCCCTTTGGCATTATCACGATTATTAATGGCCTATCTCTCCTCTGTACGTTAAAAATAATTCAGTCTCCCCAATAACGACCTGCTCAGGCTAATAGTTAAAGCCTGCCGCGCTTGGCGACTGCGTCTGCCAAGAGTGTAGCAAAATCATCTAGGGGGTATGCTCCCAAGTCCTTACCTTCGCGTGTTCTTACCGCGACGGTGCCGTTTTCCATTTCTTGATCTCCAACGACCAAGAGGTAGGGAACCTTCTGAATGGTGTGCTCGCGAATTTTAAAGCCGATTTTTTCATTTCTCAAGTCAGAAACTACCCTGAAACCATTGTTTTGCAAGGATTTCTCGACTTTTTTAGCATATTCGGCCTGATTGTCGGTAATATTGAGAATTACAGCCTGTTCCGGCGCCAACCACGCGGGAAAAGCACCTTCGTAATTTTCAATCAAAATGCCGATAAAACGCTCAAATGAGCCCAATATGGCTCGGTGTAACATAACCGGCACTTTGCGCGAACCATCTTCCGCCACATACTGGGCATCTAATCGTCCGGGCATAGAAAAATCTACCTGAATAGTACCGCATTGCCATACCCGGCCAATGCAATCTTTAAGGGAGAATTCTATTTTTGGACCATAGAAGGCGCCCTCTCCTGGCAGAAGTTCGTAATCCAGGCCTTTGTTGTCTAGCGCGTCTTCCAAGGCTTTTTCAGCTTTGTCCCATACTTCGTCACTACCTACGCGCTGCTCCGGGCGGGTAGAAAGGCGAATAATCACCTCGTTAAAGCCGAAGTCTTTATATACCTCGTAGAGAAGGTCGGTAAATACCGACACTTCCTCTTGAACGGCCTCTTCTTCACAGAAGATATGCGCATCGTCTTGGACAAAACTGCGTACCCGCATAATACCCTGTAATGTGCCCGAGGCTTCATTGCGGTGACAGGAACCAAATTCCGCCAGCCTTAAGGGCAGGTCGCGGTAACTTTTTAAACCTTGGTTGAATACCTGAATATGGCAGGGGCAGTTCATAGGCTTTACCGCATAGTCACGCGATTCGGACTCTACGGTAAACATACTTTCGCGGAATTTTTCCCAATGGCCAGACTTCTCCCACAGTGTGCGGTCCACTACCTGAGGCGTTTTAATTTCCTGATAGCCATTATCGCGCTGTACCTTGCGCATGTATTGTTCTATTTCGGTGTATACCGTCCACCCTTTGGGGTGCCAAAACACCATGCCCGGTGCTTCTTCCTGCATATGGAACAGGTTATATTTTTTACCTAGCTTGCGGTGGTCACGCTTTTCCGCTTCTTCCAGCCGGTATAAATAGGCTTTAAGTTCTTTTTTGTTGGTCCAGGCGGTGCCGTATACACGCTGGAGCATTTCATTGTTAGAGTCGCCACGCCAGTAGGCGCCAGCCACTTTCATTAATTTAAAGTACTTCAGTTTGCCTGTGGACGGCACATGGGGGCCACGGCATAAATCTTCAAACTCGCCCTGCTTGTACAGCGACAAATCTTCGTTTGCTGGAATGCTTTCAATAATTTCGGCTTTATACGCCTCGCCCATACCGCGAAAATGCTTAACCGCTTCATCGCGGGGCAACACCCTGCGTGAAATGGGGGAATCGGCTTTGGCCATTTCCGACATTTTGCTTTCAATCGCCTGTAAATCTTCCGGCGTAAACGCGCGCGAATAAGCGAAGTCGTAGTAGAAGCCGTTTTCAATAACCGGCCCAATGGTAACCTGCGCTTCGGGAAACAGCGCCTTTACGGCCTGCGCCAACAGGTGCGCGGTGGAATGACGGATAATGCCCAGCCCTTCGGGTGATTTTTCGGTAATAATCGACAACGCGGCATCGGTATCTATTGCGTAAGACGCATCGACTTCGGTTCCATCCACTATTCCACCCAGGGTAGCCTTGGCCAGCCCAGGCCCTATATCGGTCGCTACGTCGAGCACAGACACGGGATTAGCGAATTCGCGTTGAGATCCATCGGGAAGGGTAATAACAGGCATTTTAGTTTCCTCAGTGGTGACCTCTACCAAAGGCCACTTGAATATTTACGGCAGACGCTGCCGGTAGATTAAGGCGGCGAATTATATAGAGATTGTGAGGGCCTGTTAACACTCATTTGCTTGCTACTAGTAGCAGAAGCACTTTTTTAGGCCAATAAGCCCCCTTCGCGCAGGTACGTATGCACTGTATTGCGTAAACCCTGCGGCAAAGTGGTTGCTGGCTGCCAACCTAACTGGCGAGTAGAACGGCTATCTGTTGCGTAAATTTGATCGTGGCCCGGTCTGTCGGGCACATTTTGTACAAGCTCGGCGTAGCGGTAATCACGCGGCACAAACTCGTCTAGCAGTGCGCAAATATTATGCACCAAGGCTTTATTGGTTACTCGGCTACCCGTGCTCACCACGTAGGTATGGCCCACCTCGCCGCCCGTAATAATAGTCATTATCGCGGCAATGTGGTCTTCCACATACAGCCAGTCGCGCTCCTGCAGGCCATTGCCGTATAAACCAATGGTTTCTCCTACGATGGCCCTTTTAATTACCATAGGCATGAGCTTTTCTGCATGCAGCCCTGGTCCATAATTATTGGAAGCTGTGGAAAGTAGCACGGGCAAACCATAGGTGCGGTGCCAAGCCCGCACTAAATGGTCGGCGGCGGCTTTGGAAGCAGAATACGGGGAACTGGGGCGATACGCCGACAACTCGTTCGCCACTTCGCCGGTATCGGCATAATCACCAAACACCTCATCCGTGGACACTTGATGAAAACGAAATGCTCGCTGGGCCGTCGGGCTTAACCCCTGCCAATACAACCGGCAGGCGTCCAAAAGCACATGGGTGCCCATAACATTGGATGCAATGGCGGCACGGCTTTGCGCAATACTGTTGTCTACATGGGTTTCTGCCGCCAGGTTTATAACCACCTGCGGCTGAAACGCTTCGAGCACACCAGCCACTAACTTGGCATCGGCGGTACTAGCGTGTACAAACCGGTAGCGTGGGTTGGCCGAAATAGAGCTTAAACGCGACAAATCGGCGGCGTAGGTTAAGCTATCAAGGTTACACACATGGCAATTGGTATTATTCAGCAGGTAGCGCACACAATAACGGCCAATAAAACCCGCACCGCCCGTCACCAAAACCCGCATCGAGGCCAACATTTTACAAATACACCCACGTTAAAAACCCAAATTGTAACCGAATTCTCGAAGCGCCATTGACTGCCGGCAAAAACCCCTTAACATGCTGCTTCTTTGGCGCAGCTCACGGCTGCGCACTTCTCGTATGTTTCTGGGGATTCATGTTTAAGGTTAAATCAAAAAACTTCAGTTTATTACAGCTGGGGACGGCCGTGGCATTGCTTACGGCGAGCTGCTGCGTTTTGGCAGAGCCCTGGGTGCCCGCTGGCGATGAACGCACGCGCCACCACCTGCAAGTACTCGCCGATTCAGGTGAGCTTACACTCCCCCTCACCGCTTGGCCGGTTATGTGGAGCGGCATTAAAAGCGAGCTAGACGCCATTAAAGTTGGAGAGCTTAGCAAACAGCAACTGTGGTCGTACCGTTATCTACGTCACGCGCTAGAGCAGGCCATGCGTACCAACACCACCCAGATTCAACTACGCGCCAGCACTACACCCGCAAGCGCTCTCACTGGGTTTGACAACACTTTCCGTGAAGGCTCACAATCGCGAATAAGTACCGACTATAGTAATAATTCTTTTGCCCTAAAAATTCAGCACGAACATGTATTCGACACAATAGTTGAAAATTCTGGTCGCTATCGCTATGACGGTTCTTATATTGCTGGCACTCTGAATAACTGGGTAATAGGTGCCGGGGCAATCGACCGCTGGTGGGGCCCAGGGTGGCAAAGCAGTCTCATACTGTCCAACAACGCACGGCCCACGCCGGGTATTTTCCTAAAACGCAAAGATACCTCAGCACACACACAATCTCAGTTCTGGCAAATAGGCTGGGACTTAAGTATTTTTTTAGGCGCAATGACTGAAACCCGGGCGGTTGAAAACGCGCGATTAAGTGGCGCACGCTTAAGTATTAAACCTTTTAGCTTCCTCGAGCTGGGTGTAAGTAGCACTCAGATGTCTGGCAAGGCTATTGCCCCCGCTGCCGAAGAAGCAGACGATAACGCTACTCCGCCGCCCGCTGACGCTGTATCCGACAACAACCTTCAAGCCTTCGACTGGCGCCTAGGTAAAGGCATTGCCGGTATACAGGCGGGTATTTATCAGCAACAGCTCAAGCGTACCGGTGACGCCCTGCAGACCAACAGTCAAGAAACGGCCAATCTAACCGGTGTAGAATTTAGCTTTACTCAATGGGGGTTAAGTAACCGGCTAGTACTCGAACAAGAAAATACCCGAAACGGCGAACTTTCCATTTTTGACCACCCAACTCAGCTCCACGGCTACAGACGTTACGGACGTAATATGGGCCCCGCAATGGATACCGCCTCCGAAGCCAGCTCATTTTCCGGAAGCCACTATTTAGATATAGGCCACCAATTCAGTTGGCGGCTAGGCAAGGCAAAACTAAACAATGATAATATTGCGCTAGAAAAACCGGCGGGGCACCCATACGGCAATTCAACTGTAACGTTGGATTTTGCAACGATTAAATACAACTTGCCCATCACCGATTCCACACAATTAGAATTTGGCTTGCACTACTTCAGCACCCCCCTGACTTTTGCTGACCATCAGCTTGACAGCGGCGGCTATATTCACATTAACATTAGTCTCTAAATTCATTTTTCAGCACAATTAACAGATAAAAACGCTCTTTATCAGGAACCGAAAGCGCACTTATGAAAACCCAAAAGCTCCACACCGCTTGTTCGAAATTGCTGGCTGCCATTGCGATGGTGATCGCGACAACTACTCTCCTCACAAGCGTACTTTCCCACGCGCAAGGCTATACCCCTACGGCCGCACAAATAGAGCAGTTTAAGCGCATGCCGCCCGCACAACAGCAGGCTTTGGCGCAATCCATGGGTATAGATTTAGACGACATACTCGGCTCTTTGGAAAACGCAAACGTACCACAACAAGAAACAACACCTATTTCGGGTAATCGCAACGCCCCCAACCCCGACCAATCCGATGTAGAGCTAAACGCCCGCGAGGCGGTAGACACCCTAAGCCTAGAAGAAGACAAAGAAACCGACGCCCTACACGAAAAGCTGGAATTATTCGGCTACGATATTTTTCAATTTGGCGCCGACACCTTTTCGCCTGCTACCGACATCCCCATTCCCGCCGACTATGTAATGGGCCCCGGCGACAGCTTGACTATTCAGCTCTACGGCAAAGAAAACTCTACACACAACCTTGTACTGAACCGTGACGGCCAAGTTATGTTTCCAAACATTGGCCCCGTAACGCTGGCAGGCATGAGCTTTTCCCATGTTTCACAAAAAATTGATGACGTCGTAAGCCAGCAAATGATCGGCGTAAAAAGCTCGGTTTCCATGGGTAGCCTGCGCACCATTCGTGTATTTGTTATGGGCGATGTGAACGTGGCTGGCTCCTATGTGGTGGGTTCCCTCTCGACCATGACCAACGCCATATTTGCTTCGGGCGGCATTACCAAAATTGGTTCTCTGCGTAACATTCAATTAAAACGCCGCGGCAAGGTAATAACGAAACTCGACCTCTATGATTTACTGCTAAGCGGCGACACATCAAAAGATGCCCGGCTTTTACCCGGCGATGTTATTTTTGTTCCCCCCATTGGTAAAACCGTGGGCGTGGCGGGCGAAGTAAAGCGCCCCGCCATTTATGAATTACAAAATGAAAAAACCGTTGCCCAGGCGCTGGAGCTTGCCGGTGGCTTAATGCCTACAGCATTCGTGCCCGCTTCGCGCATAGAGCGCATTCTAAAAAACAGCGGCGAAAAAACCCTGGTTAACCTAGACCTGTCTACCGCCAAAGGTAATCGATTTAAAATTCAAGATGCCGATGTAATTCAGATTTTCTCTACGCTAGACACCATGCGCGACATTGTAAAACTAGACGGCCACGTAAAACGCCCCGGCGGCTTCGCATGGCGCTCAGACATGCGCTTTACCGATATTGTTACCGACGTTGACGACCTGCTCCCAAACCCCGACATTGATATCGCCATTATTCAGCGCGAACAAAAAGACACACGCAAAATTGTGGTGCATACCTTTTCACCCAGGCTCGCCTTCGCAACCCCCAATAGCGTGCACAACCCCAAGCTGGAATCGCGCGATACCATTACCCTGTTCGACTACGAATCTGACCGCAGCGAACTGCTATTCGATTTACTGGCAAGGCTTTCAACCCAGTCCAACATAAACGAACGAACGCAAATTGTGAAAGTAACCGGCAGCGTACGCTTCCCCGGCGACTTCCCGCTTAGCGATGAAATGACCGTAAATGACGCCATATACCTGGCCGGTGGGCTGACAGAAAATGCCATGGGCAGCGCGGGCGAAATAACACGCTATTCCATGAACGAAGCCAGAGAATCGGTGGCCATGCATATAGAGCTGAATATGCAGTTGGACAACCCTCTCCTCTCCGCTGGCGACACCCTAACCTTAAAACAAATACCCCTTTGGCAAGACAAAGAACTGGTAGAGCTTACCGGCGAAGTATTGCACCCCGGCACCTACTCTATTCTGCCGGGCGAAACCCTAATGGACGTGTTGTACCGGGCTGGCGGCCTTACCCCGCATGCCTATGCCCCAGGCGCCATATTCTCTCGCTTGGAGTTACGAAAACTAGAGCAAGAACGGCTGCAAGACTTGAAAGAAGTGATTGAAGCGGACATAGCCGCAGCCAACATTCAAGACAGCGCCCTGCGCGATGACAAAGGCTCCGAAGAAGCAGCGCAAATCCTAAACAACATAGAGGGCACCGAAGCCGTTGGCCGTATGGTTATCGATTTACCCGCCATTTTAGTTAAACCAGAAGCCTACGACTTTCAACTAGAAGACGGCGACCGGCTCGACATACCGCGCTACAAACCGTCTGTTATGGTTGTGGGTGAAGTACAATTCCCGACATCGCACTTCTTCGATAATAAGCTTTCGGTAAAAGATTATATTGGCCGTTCTGGCGGTACTAACCAGAATGCCGATAACAAGCGCATCTATGTTGTAAAAGCCAACGGCAGCGTATTTTTGCCTAGCAGGTCGGCTTGGTTTAGATCCAAAGGGGAACCCTTACACCCCGGCGACACCATTGTGGTGCCCATCGACACCGACCGTGTAGACAAGCTAACCGTTTGGACTAGCGTTACCCAAATTTTATACCAATCGGCGATCGCAATTGCCGCTGTTCAGGGCTTGGGGTTGTAAGAACTGTAGTTTCCGCTACAATACGCGCCCTCTCAAGCCACCCACACTTGAGAGAGAGCAATAGGACCATAGCTCAGTTGGTTAGAGCGCTACCTTGACATGGTAGAGGTCCCCGGTTCAAATCCGGGTGGTCCTACCAAATAAATCCGAATAAAATCAAAGAGTTAAAATTGATTATTTAGGGTTGACACAAAAAGAGCACATCAGTACCATACGCGCTCTTTCGGGCCACAGCCCGAACAGAATTCCGCCTTAGCTCAGTTGGTAGAGCAAATGACTGTTAATCATTGGGTCGCTGGTTCGAGCCCAGCAGGCGGAGCCAATATCTAAAAAACCGTAGTCGAAAGATTACGGTTTTTTTTCGCCAATGATTGGGCCTCTGGCGAGACCGTTAATCAAGCGTGAATTCACCTAGTTCGAGCCCAGCAGGCGGAGCCAATATCTAAAAAACCGTAATCGAAAGATTGCGGTTTTTTAGATATTGGAGTTGCTTCGCTGCTGGTGCGGGCTTTGCCCTTCTGGAACGCCTTCGGCTGCTGGAGCGCTTCGCTGCTGGTGCGTGGCTTCGCCACTTCTAAGGGGCTTTGGTTTGATGGGAACGGGGGATTCTGTTTCTTTAAAGCCTTACCCTCCCCCCAGAAGCCGCAAAGCGGCGCTCCAGAAGGACGAAGCCCGCACCAGAAGCTAGCGAAGTAAAGCGCTCCACGCAAAATGCGAAGACATTTTGTGCCGCTAATTGTGACCCTAATCGCTATTAAACAAATCCCGCGTGTAAACCTTGTCGGCCACATCGCGAATTTCGTCTACCATGCGGTTAGCCACAATCACATCACACTGCGCTTTAAACTTCGCTAAATCGTTAACTACGGGCGAATTAAAGAAATCCTCTTCTTCAATAACAGGCTCATACACAATTACCCGAATACCCTTCGCTTTAATACGTTTCATTACACCTTGAATGGAGGACGCGCGGAAGTTGTCGGAACCGGCCTTCATAATTAAACGGTAAACACCTACCGTTTCTGGCTTTTTGGCAATAATGGAATCGGCAATAAAATCTTTGCGGGTGCCGTTGGCATCCACAATGGCGCGAATAAGGCTGTTAGGCACTTCGTTGTAATTGGCCAAAAGCTGCTTGGTATCTTTTGGTAGGCAATAGCCGCCATAACCGAACGAGGGATTATTGTAATGGCTGCCAATACGCGAATCTAAACACACGCCCTCGATAATTTGCTTCGAGTCTAGGCCATGGGCTTCGGCGTAGCTGTCTAACTCGTTAAAATAGGCCACACGCATAGCCAAATAGGTGTTGGAGAACAGCTTAATAGCCTCGGCTTCGGTAGAGTCGGTAAACAGCGTATTGATATCACGCTTAACGGCGCCCTCGGCCAGTAAACCGGCAAAGGTTTTCGCTCTTTCAGACTGTTCACCCACAACAATACGGGAAGGGTGAAGATTGTCGTACAGCGCCCTACCTTCACGTAGAAATTCCGGTGAAAACATTACCTGCTGGGTACCGAGTTCTTGCTTTATATTTTGGGTAAAACCAACAGGAACCGTAGACTTAATCACCATAGTGGCAGACGGGTTTATAGCAGTAACATCGCGAATAACCGCTTCCACAGAACGCGTATTGAAGTAATTGGTTGCTACATCGTAGTCTGTTGGGGTGGCTATAATAACGAAATCTGCGCCGTCATAGGCTTCGTCTTTATCCAAGGTTGCGCGTAAATTGAGGGCTTTGTTGGTTAAGAAGTCTTCAATTTCGGTATCGGCAATGGGTGACTTTTTGTTGTTGATCAGCTCAATTTTTTCGGGCACCAAATCTAACGCCACCACTTCGTGGTGCTGTGCTAACAACACCGCATTCGAAAGCCCCACATAACCCGTTCCCGCTACCGCAATTTTCATACGAAGTCCTTAAATCAGTAATCCAAATTTCGGGCGCCATAATACCGTAAAGACCGTGAAGAAAGTACAGCTAGCCACCACTGGAGATTTGCAGGAGGCTACGCTGCACAATTACAGAGAGTACTAAGTGCCGCTGGAGTAGAGCCACCCGCGTACGCCGACAGCGTGCCCGAGGGGTTGTTACCTTCCCACGCACCGCCATTGCTAACCAAGCACCAACAGCTCGAATTTGACCACAGAGATAGGCTACCGCCTACGCGTGCATTCGCCCACCTCGCCCCTCCCAACTCGCCCCTCCCAACTACCCCCTCCCAACTACCCCCACCCAGGAAACCTTGGAGACATTCACTTCATACCTAAACAAGGCCTTACAAACTCAAAAAAGCCACTGCGAGAGTATCTGGAGGTGGCTGGTCACACCAAAGCTATCGATATTCTCTATACAGGAATTACTGCAACCCGTAACAAAAAACTGATTTCTGAATTACACAAAGCCGTTCAAACAGAATATGGCGGCGGCCTCACCTTTACCGTAGATATAACCTATAGCTCCCCCAACTTAGTTAGCTTTACCCATGAACGCATGTGAATGTGCTCCACCATGCCCCACCCCAATAGCAACTGGGGCACCGCAACCTACCACTTAAAAAATAATAAGCTATTAGAACTAAAAGACGAACTCACCTCTAGCGAAGCAGCCGAACGATTAATTGCCGAAATAAAGCGCTCATCCCCAGAAGGTTGCAGCATACAAGCAATAAACAACTATTCTCTCGATAATAGTGGCTTAACTTTCTACCCTAACGATTACAATCACGGGGATATTCACTGCAATACACACATCGAAAATGGAAAGCTGAAAAACTGGTTAAAAAAAGATTCAGTGCTATACCCAGCCAAGTAAATCTGGGATACCCAACCAGACCAGCCTTTGATTGCATGGTCAATGGCCTTACCGTTTTTGGATTACTCAATAAACCATTGGAACATATCCCGAGTTCATAGGCATTCCGCTCCAGAAATTATCGCAATGGATACCCCTGCTAACGTTTCCTCATAAACCCAATACTTAACCCAAAGGGCTTAGCAATTTTTTTTAGTGTTTCCAGCTCCGGATTGTGATGGTCGTTTTCTATAGCGCTTACAACTTTTCGAGAAAGTCCAACAATTTTCTTTCCGTACTCCTCTTGAGTCATACCCAGCAACAAACGCATTTGCCGTGTTGCCTGACCAATACTAAACTCGCCACTGGGTATCTTTTCTAACAGTGCGCACTTTTTATTGTTAAAACTCACAGGATCTAGTTTTTCAATTTTTGCTCTAGGCATGGCGGTATTGCCTTAGTTGTTCGAGAGTATTTTCAATGACGTATTGGCAGCGTGCAATAATGTCTTCATCAATTTTTTCAGCATGCATAACGTGCGTAAGTGTTCGCAAGCTTGGCTCGATAGCAACAACTTGCTCCATGAGTGAAGCCGTATTCAGCCAAGGTTGAAAGAAATCGACAACACTCACCCAATTAGGACGACCCGCGTGTTCGCGGCTTTTATGCCAACGGGTGACTCTGGCAATACCTTCAGGATCGAGATACATGGGAGCAAAGTCGAATAGCGGGCTTAAGCTAGTGCCACCATCGCGGGCGCGTAATACTGCAGTATTACGACCGTGGTTATCCGTGTTACCCATAACCACGTTGAGTAAATCTCGCTTGATATATTCCAGTGCGGTATTCAAACGTTCTTGCGGCACAATGCTCTGCATGAGTGCTCCACAGAGTGTTTCATGCGTGCTTACTTCGCCGAAGCGAGCAACCCCCGCAATGGAGTAGAGTGATTCCATTGCGATACGCTCAGTTTTTGCTTTAGCCTGACGCCGATCGAAGCGGGGAATAAATAAAGCATTGCCTTGCTGTTGCAGCGGCTCACCTACCCGTAGGCCGAATTGCCTAGCAACCTCCAAATACTTTGCTTCGTTTTGTAATATTTTTACGTCTACGCGCGTTTTTCCGCGAGGAAATTTTACAATCCAATGTTTTTTAACTTGAGAATCGGCTATAGCACCCTCGGCATGCCAACGACTCGCGAGATCTTCTACTAAGAGAAATTTAGGGGCTTCGCCTTGTACATCAGTTGCACCGGACACTGCAGCACCCAGATTGTAAGCGTACTCGATAAAGTGCTCCTGCTTCGAGATAATATCGTCGCGACTAAAGCCGGGATGCTGCTCTTGCGAAACCCATTGGCCTTCGGCATCAGGAAGGTTTTGATTTTGATGAAAGTGCGAAAGAGCAGCGTCTTTGATTCGAAGGTTGCCCACTGGGTTTGCCGCTGCGTGCCGGAGGAACTCAAATTCTGCACCCAGGCCGTTGGCAATGTTCAGGCGCTCTGACCAACGTCGACGGCCCTCACCCCCAGGTAGCAAATCCAGCACAAATGCGGGCCAGTGCGGCTCGTCATAACTGGTAAAGTCAACGGGATACCGGCAACTGATTGCTGCACCAGCAATTTGCGCTTGCCCAAGCTGCTCGATTACATAGGGAGCCAAATAATCAAGGCGCGTAGACTCAAGGTGACCCTGTTCGACCGCTGAAAAGCTGATTTCAGCGGCATCATGCCACTGCTGATCAAGAAAAATTTGTACGGTGAGATTGTTCATAGGCGTAGTTTAAGGGGGCATATAATAAGGGTCAAGGTGTTATATGCCCCCTTAAACTACACATAATGGGACACAAAAGGACATCCAAAAACTTGCGCATAACGAGGACCGGATCCGAACATTCATTTTGAATCTGCCCCCTTTTAGTTTCTCCTCCCCCGTCATACCCGCGCAGGCGGGTATCCAGTTTAGACCTTCTTGCCACAGATCTTGCCCTTTGGGTTCCCGCCTGAGCTTCGCTGCTCTATCGAGTCGCAGCAGGAATGACGATAGGCACTTAATCGGATCTGCCCCCTTTTAGTTGACGTGAATTACTTTTGCTGAGCCTTATATACTTGGGGTGTTGAACAAGACGTTGATGAGCAAATGGTTTGTGTAGAAGCTCTCTCTACCCAGTTTATGCTTCTGTAAGATACCATCATCTGCAAGTGCATCCAGATATCGAGTGGCAGTGGCACGTGATACACCAAGATCATACTTTAGAAAAGCGACTTTGGTGTATGGGTGACGAAACAAATTATTAATAAGGTCTTGGCTGTAAAATTTGTGCTTTCCGCGTATTGCTTGCTTTAACTCGATTAACAGTTTCTGGATCTTTTGAACTAGATCTATAGTGTGTAACGCTGTTGAGCTGACACCTTTAAGTATATAGAGCAGCCAAGGTTCCCATTCATTTGTGTCACGAGCGTTTTGAAGTTCTGTGTAGTAATCGTCTTTAGTCTGATGGATAAAACGGCTCAAATATAAAATTGGCGTATCTAAAAGGCCTGTTTGCACCAGGTAAAGGATATTGATAATTCGACCAGTACGACCGTTACCATCGTAAAAGGGGTGAATAGTTTCGAATTGGTGGTGAATCAACGCCATGCATATTAAGGGGTCCAAAGACTGTTCAGAATTAATGAACAACTCAAGATCAGACATATATTGCGGTACTAGTTCTGGAGAAGGAGACTCAAATATAACGTCTCCCGTTCGGTCATTTTTAAGTACAGTTCCGGGTGTTTTTCTGAAACCCGCTCTGTTGCCCTCGAGAGTTTGCTGCACTTCTAGGATGGTGTTTAAGGTAAGCCCGTTTTGTTTTTTTACTTTTCCGAAACCAGAACGCAGTGCCTCGGCGTAATAGGCCACTTCTTTTGCAGCGGGATCCGAAACACTGGTTTGAAGCTCTTGTTTGTACAAGGCGTCTTGCGTGGTGATAATGTTTTCAATTTCAGAGCTGCTTTGTGCTTCTTGTAGGGAAAGGGTCGATATTAGGATGCCCTCGTTAGGGATAGCTTTCGCCACGCCTTTGAGTTCAGCTAAGTACCTGTGGGCACCCACGAGTGCACGCAGTACAGCTGGCGTTTCGAGCTCTTGAGTTGGGGGTAATCTGGTTAGCTTGACGGTTGCCACTATTCAAAATATCCGATTTCTGAGGAGGTTTGCCTTTAGCTTCTCAATAATAGCTGATTATGAGAAGATTAAAAACCAGCTTCTCAATTTTTGAGCATTTTGAGAAGACCTGTCGGTGACGCGACTTAATTTGCGAATTTGGCGTAATTATCCATATAAATCAATTAATACAGGGACATAAAAGGACACCCAAAAACTTGCTCATAACGAGGACCAGATCCGAACATTCATTCTGGAACTGGAACTGCCCCCTTTTAGTTTTCTCCGTCATACCCGCGCAGGCGGGTATCCAACGTAGACCTTCATGCCACAGATCTTGCCCTATTAGCCTCTCTTCCCCCGTCATACCCGCGCAGGCGGGTATCCAGCTTACCCCTTTTAGTTTTCTCCGTCATACCCGCGCAGGCGGGTATCCACCTTAGACCTTCATGCCACAGATCTTGCCCTTTTAGCTTCTCTTCCCCCGTCATACCCGCGCAGGCGGGTATCCAGCTTAGACCTTCGCGGCTCTATCGATTCCCAGCAGGAATGACGATAGGCACTTAATCGGATCTGACCCTTTTATTTCAAGAAGTTAAATCTACCAACGCTTAGGCAGGCGCCGCGAAGTATGGAAAACACGCAGAATCTCGATGCTGTTGAGTCGCGGCCTGACACGGTAGGGAATGATATAGCGAATATCAGGAATAACGAGTTCGCGTGTGCCATGAATACGTCCAGGGTTGCCCATAGCAGGGTTGTCGGGAAGCAAGTTGACAGCATCGAAGACCCGCTGAACAACGAGCTTGGCCACTGCGGGATCTTCTTGGGCAATGTAGTCTGCTTCGTTTTCCAGGTTCTGTAGCGCCGTCCTTAACCATTTAACCTGCATTAACGTCCCACTTGGCAAATGTTTTGTTCACGTCTTTATCGCTCGCAAAATCACTATCATCGGCTTCTTTAACGGCATCTTTGATCTCTTGAATCTGCCACTCGTTCAACTCGATGAAGTCGCGGAGAGCTTCACAAGCTAGGAAGGACTTGGAGCGGTGAGTTGCTTCGGCAAGTTGGTCAAGGCGTTGCTTTAACTCAGGTTCCAGGCGAATAGTCATGGTTGTGGACATGGGAATACCTTGAATGTGTACAGTGTACTCACTGTAGCACAAGCAAAAAACCGCATCTAGGCAGAAAAGCCAATAGAATCGCACTTCGAAAAAGAGGGTCAGATCCAAATTAACCACACCAACATCACCCTTTCGTTTTTCTCCAGCCAAACGGCCTGCCACGCTTACCTTCCTTTAATACCTTTCCGGTCAATGCTTCCACTTGCTCTATAAAACGCTCATTACCCAACACCAAACCCTTATTTGCAGCCTTGCGTATATCGTCCAGCAATTCGCCTTCCACCTGATAGCGAAACAAATCACGGTAATTAGCTTGTCGCGTTTTGGCATTCTTACCAAGAGTCAAATATAGAGGGTGCGGAGTTTTTAGAGCCGCCCCCTTACCCAGAGCATTACTCTGATAGCTTGACCAACTGTAATCGGCAGGATCGCTCACCATGTCCGCCCTAACCGGGTTCAGCTCAATATAGCGGTAAAGCTGTAGAAGATACGTTTCTTCCTGTACCAAACAAGAGCGGAAACGCCCCTCCCATAAGGTGCCGGAGCGCCGACAGGAACGGTTAAAATACTGAACATAGCGGCGGCCAAGCGCTTGCATCATGCTAGTAATAGCCGTATTTGAACCGGGTGTACAAAGAAGATGAACATGGTTAGACATTAACACCCAAGCGTGGATTGCAACTTCAAACTCCACAGCGTAGTCCTTTAACCATGCAACATACGCTTTCATGCCTGTATCGCAAGTAAAAATGACCTGCTGGTTATTCCCCCGCTGAATGATGTGCTCTGGCACACCCACCACCGAAGCACGTGGTTTTCTTGGCGTAAATTACCGCCCAGCTTGACTTTTATAAGCGGCATAACATTTAATTTGGAACTGACCCTTATTATTTTTTGTTTTTGAAACAATACTGGCCGAAAACTACAGAATACGGCCATTATTATATATAATTGGCCGTATATAACCGCCGAGCACCTTGAAATGGCCGACAACGCAAGCCAGAAGTACATCCTCTCACTTCTAAAAGCACAACATAAACCAATTAGCCTTCGCGAAATTCAACAACTTAGCACCATTGAGTGCGCAGAGCGCACCTTACGCCGTTGGTTAAGCACTTGGGCAGACGAAGGGCAAATACTAATAACCGGGCAAAAGCGTTCGACACGCTACCGGTATAACAACCCATACGATAAGCAACCCACGTTTCTTACTCTCATACCCGAAAAAAACCGTGCCCCCCTCTTAAAACAGCTACGCGACTTGTGGACTCACAACTCTACTGCAATAGAAGGGAATACTCTAAGCCTTGGGGACACTCACTTCATACTTGAACAAGGGCTCACAATTTCAGGAAAACCGCTACGAGAGCACCAGGAAATTGTTGGCCACGCAAAAGCCATTCAGATTCTCTATGAAGGAATAAACACCGCGCTAAATGAAAACCTAATTTTTGAACTACACAAAGCGGTGCAAACCGAATATATCAGCGATATATACAAACCTTACGGCGCCTGGAAAATTGAGCCAAATGGAACCTATGTTGTTACCCGTGAAAACAAGCAGGAATTTATTGAGTATGCCCTTCCCCCCCACACGCCCCATCTAATGGCAGAACTCATCAAATACATGGAGAGCTTAGACCAATTGAGTGCTTACAGCGCGGCAAAGCACTATGCCCATATTCATGCGGCATTCGTACATATCCACCCGTTTTTTGACGGCAATGGACGCTTGGCACGCCTGTTGGCGAACCTGCCATTATTAAAATGTGGGCTGCCGCCGCTGCTTATTAGCAGCGAACAACGCCAAGCGTACATTCAAATTCTGGCCGATTACGAAATAAAAAGCGGACAACTCAATAACAAGACCGGGCTCTGGCCAAACCCCGAACACTTAGAAGAATTTATTGAGTTTTGCGAAAAGCAATACCAAACAACTCAGCAACTAATAGCGCAACATTCCCATTAACAAACGCGCCCATTGGCTCACTTCCTTCCGAGAGAGCTACTACTTATAACGGCCTGTATATCATTCACCTACCACTCGATAGTAAAACAAACCACGGTAATTAGTTTGTCTCGTTTATGTATTTTTTGCCATGAACCAAAAGCAATGAGCGCACCGTTTTTAGGGGCGTCGCCTCACCCAAAGCTTTACTCTGATAGCTTAACCCACTGTAATCACTAGGGCCGTTCACCATACCTGCCCTCACCGCCTCCTGTACCAAACAAGAACAGAATGCCCCTCCCATAAGGCGCCTGAGCGCTGGTAGGTACGTGCGGTTAAATTACTGAACATAGCGGCGGCCAAGCGCTTGCATCATGCTAGAAATAGCCGTATTTGACCGGGTGTGCAAAGAAGATGAACATGGTTAGACATTAACACCCAAGCGTGGATTGCAACTTCAAACTCCACAGCGTAGCCCTTTAGCCATGTAACATACGCTTTCATGCCTGTATCGCAAGTAAAAATGACCTGCCGGTTATTCCCCCGCTGAATGATGTGCTCTGGCACACCCACCACCGAAGCACGTGGTTTTCTTGGCATAAATTACCGCCCAGTTTGACTGCTTATAAGCAGTGTAATATTGGACTTGGCTCTGCCCCTTTTTAGCTTCTCCTCCCCCGTCATACCCGCGCAGGCGGGTATCCAGCTTACCCCTTTTAGTCTCTCCTCCCCCGTCATACCCGCGCAGGCGGGTATCCAGCTTACCCCTTTTAGTCTCTCCTCCCCCGTCATACCCGCGCAGGCGGGTATCCAGCTTACCCCTTTTAGTCTCTCTTCCCCCGTCATACCCGCGCAGGCGGGTATCCAGTTTAGACCTTCTTGCCACAGATCTTGCCCTATGGATTCCTGCCTGGGCCTCGCTGCTTTATCGATTCCCAGCAGGAATGACGATAGGCACTTAATCAATCTGACCCCTTTTATTTTTCATTCTTGTTAAACTGAGAGCCTTTTCTTTCGCTTGCAAGGAAGACATAATCTAACGCATTGGCACCATGTAGTAAGCCCCCCGAGAAACACCGACATGGAAAAAATATACGCTGACTGCTGCCGAGGCGGTAGATATGCAATATAATTTTGAATGGGATCCAACCAAAGCCCAAACCAACACCAGCAAGCATGGCGTGACCTTTGAGCAAGCCACCGGGGTATTTAGAGACCCAATGGCCCTAACCGTCTTCGATTCAGACGGCTCCAGCGAAGGAGAAGATCGCTGGGTGACATTAGGGTAAACCAACGGACAACATTATTTGGTGGTGATACACACGTACACCAACCAAACTGAAGACGTGGTGACTATCCGGCTGATTTCCGCCAGACCCGCCACCAAACACGAGATCCAGCAATACGAAGGGTGAACACAATGCGTGAAGAATATGATTTTTCTAAAGGCGAACGAGGCAAATTCTTTAAACCCAACGCCAAAACACATTTACCTGTATATCTTGAAGACGATGTATTGGATTATTTTTCGGCTAAAGCGCAAGCCAAAGGAATTGAATTGAACACTATGGTTAATGACCTACTTAAAAAAGATATTGCGATTATTGAAGGCGTAAAATAACGCATAAACACACAGAAACGACCGCAAGAGAATCGCCAAAGGCTTGACCACCTTGCACGCACCAAGCTGCGTAATGCTAACCCGCCTTAAGCTACACCCCCCAGAGTTTGCCACCCCCTTGCCCCACTGGCGATTTAATAGCTGCGCGTAACCTACCATTTTTTTCAGCCGCACAAGATAGTTGACGCAGAACACATAAATCACCGCCCTGTTTGACTGCTTATAAGCAGTGTAATATTAGACTTGGATCTGCCCCCTTTTAGTTTTCCCCGTCATACCCGCGCAGGCGGGTATCCAGCTTAGACCTTCATGCCACAGATCTTGCCCTATTAGCTTCTCCTCCCCCGTCATACCCGCGCAGGCGGGTATCCAGCTTAGACCTACTTGCCACAGATCTTGCCCTATGGATTCCTGCCTGAGCTTCGCTGCTTTATCGATTCCCAGCAGGAATGACGATAGGCACTTAATCGGATCTGACCCCTTCTAGTCTCTCCTCCCCCGTCATACCCGCGCAGGCGGGTATCCAGCTTACCCCTTTTATTTCCTTAATCGGATCTGACCCCTTTTAATCACTGCCTTTTATACCCTATTCCCCCGCAAGGATTTTCTGCTTCTCTTCTGCGCTGACCTTATCCCACTTTAACGGCGGGTACTCTTTAACCAGCGACGTATCATTCATGCCCGCTAACGCCGCTTGCTGCTGGGCCTGGGCTTTGGGGGAGAGTGTAAGCTGCACGCTGGCGATAATGTTTTCCATAAGCTCCAGCATAGGCGCTTCGTTTACGCGCTTGTCCAGCTCTGAGCGGGGGAGGTTTTTAAACCGGCCGG
The DNA here is from genome assembly GCF_014218805.1 of Teredinibacter franksiae. Taxonomy (NCBI): domain Bacteria; kingdom Pseudomonadati; phylum Pseudomonadota; class Gammaproteobacteria; order Cellvibrionales; family Cellvibrionaceae; genus Teredinibacter; species Teredinibacter franksiae. The sequence continues at coordinate 653,793 of NZ_JACJUV010000001.1, forward strand.
GCCAGAAAATAAGTACCGACATAAGATCGTTGGCAATGGGAAAGAAAACTATGCGTTTAATGGTGCGATGGGGTGAGAAATCCTCCGAGACCACCTCCATTCGCGCGGCATTCACGGGTAAATGGCTGAGCGGCTGCCAATTAACGGGGGCATGAAATATTTGAATACCGCCCCGCGTAGAGCTGATATGGTGCGAGTACAAATTGGTAAGGTAATCCCCTATTACCTGCTCCAATGCCCTAGGGTGGAACAGCGAGATATCTTTCGGGTAGTTCACCACTTTCACGAGCTGAAAGGAAAGGTCCAGCTCACCCACGGCACCGGTAAACCAGGGGCCGTTAAAGGCCCAGGAGTGATAGAAAAAATCCGCCTCCCGCCAGTGATCGGGTAGCCCCCTAGCGGTATCTTCTTCGCTGTAGTGATTACGGAAAGGTAAGGGCCTATCTTCAGAATAACGCCGTAAGGGCACATAGCCTTTATCGTTAGAGCGTTTAGGCCGATGCCGGGGAGCCTTAAAAGTAATCTCCGTTCCCTCGTATTCACTTTTAAGGGTACGCGCCCATTTAAAACTCGGCCCCACGGGCGTGACCAGCCCTTTGGGCTCTCGCAATTTAAGTGCAACATTTAACATTGGGCTTTCCGTTTACTTATATTTTTTACCCGAGAGTTTTGGCATACCCACTCTTACAGTGGATGTGACAAACGCCAAAGCCCCCACCAAACCGACAATGCCACCCACCGTTGGAGCAATACCCGCCAAACCATAACTGGCACCTGCAGCCGAAACTCCAAAACTTGTCGTTTGTATGGCACCTTTAATGGAAATTTCAGCCCGCAAATGATTACCTTTAACCTCGTTTAGCCGCAGCCCCGTACTTTTTCCTCCTTTCCCGCCCAGCTTAAATTCAAGCTTTTCTGCCAGCGCCAAGGCTTCAGAGGCATTTGAGGTTGGTCGATTTAAGAAAATCGCATGATTTTTAAACCCGGCATTCTTCTCACGGGCCAGAATTTGCATCGCCCGGGTAAGCACAGCCGAGCCGCCCCAGTCAGAAAACCACAGAACCCCTTCAATATTACGCGCCCGGTACATGGTGTTGGCCAACAGTGTGGCCGACTCGGTTATCGCCTTTGCCGGGGCGGTAGCAATGGCTTTGTGAGCCGCCTTTAAACCCACAATACCGCCTTCATTTCCTGGCGTATGGTGTAAATCAAAACCCGAACCAGACACCATTCGCTCGATTGTAGTATCCACTTTCACCAAATCATTCCTAGCAGCTTTAGCAATATCGCGAGGGTCATCCGTAGCTCGGTCCGACACCACCACTGGCCGAAACTTTTCTCTCTGTATCTCGCCATTACTTTGGAATACAGGATCTCTGAATGATTTGCTATCAATTCTCCACAAACCCGGCTTCTGCTTATCCTCCTGCATCTTCATATAATTTTCATCGGCTTTCAAACCTCGCAACTCATAAGTGCCATCGGCACAATCCTCCAATGTTGCGCTTACACCGGGCAGCACCAGATAAAAAATACCCCGCCCATAGGCCAGCTGCGTTTCTTTCTGAACGTACACGTTGTCCATGCTCATGCGGCCAGAGGTGAGAGCTTTAATACCCTTAACCACCAACCCGGCCCAATAGTTACCACCATTGGCAAGGCCAACCAAATCGTTATACACCGGCAGAGCTTGGCTGGAACACTTAACCCGTTTTCCCCCTGCACCACCCACAATGGTACTCAGTTGTCCTTCGGTCGCCTTAAAACGGCTTGCATGAAGCATGCGCTCTTCTCCTTGTAAAGCTTTTATTTTAAATCGTGAAAATATTACTGTGCACAAACTCATCACAAGTAAAAAATACAACCCCTTATTGTATACCCCCCAAACAAATCACCAACCCGACCAAGTCACATTACCCTCCATTTAACCTATTTTGAACAGCACCGATTAAAGGAGCAGGCACACGCTTCCAGAATATTCACCCCCTGCCTCACAGGCGATTACGGAACTGGGCGTAACCTGCCAGTCTTTTCAACGCCCATGACTCTATGGACATAAATCACCGCACTTTCAAGTTAGTGCGTGTCCTCCTATTGTTATACAAACAGCTGAAATCAAAATATAGCGGTAAAACCCGTATACTGAGTGGAATTGTCGGGGCCAAACATATTGGTGGAGATAAATATGAACTCCTTGTCGAATAAACTTCACGCACTTATTAAGCTTATCAGCATTACTGTATTATCACTTACTGGAGGATGCGCAATGTCCGCAGATATAGAACTAAATTGGGAATGGCCAGCAGACAGGCAAATTGAACAGCGTGTCTTAATCAAGATAGAAAAGATAAAAGAACAAGGCTCAGGTTTCTTTGGCCTAAAAAAATCACCATCACTTGCCGCTAGCGTGCCTGACCCTGTTGTGATTACAGGCACTGTACTTGGTGAAGACAAGTTAATCGCTGGAAAGACTATCAGCGTTGTCGCGCCAAAGCTTGAAGTCGAATCAATTAGTGCTGGTGGATTTGCCGTTGCCGGAATCGTAGAGACTGACATTTGTATTTGTCTAGTTGCAGTTGAATCTGCGAATGCTGATATTTCCGCAATTAACTGCCCATAGTGGTCTTTCAAAATTTCAATACACTCTAATCTTCGAATGTTGAATTAAGCTAGGGTGTGGTTCGATTGGCGCTTACAATAACAACGCGGGGAGCAACACCCAGAAGAACCGCCAAAGGCTTGACCACCTTGCGCGCACCAAGCTGCGCAATGCTAACCCGCCTTCAGGTACACCACCCCAGAGTTTGCAACCCCCTTGCCCCACTGGCGATTAAATAGCTGCGCGTAACCTGCCATTTTTTCTGCCGTGCCAGCGCAACAGCCGTAGTGACGACCAAAGTTCTGAATGTGGTTAATCCATTTATCCGGGTTAATGCCCAAGCGCGCGATAATGGGCGGAACCTGGGCGGCTATAAAGCCGCGCTTGTTATCACGCAGTACACGGCCGGTTTTATCCACTAAGTCAAAATACTCTTCACGCGTAAAAGGCAAGGCAGCATGGAGTTTGGTATGGCTAGAACCGCTAAAGGGCATTAGCGCGCTTTCGGGCAAATCATTCAGCCCTAACTCGGCTTTTAATGTGCATTGTTGCTCTACCCGCTGCTCCACAACCGATTTTACTTTTAGCTTCTGTGTAGGTTGGGCATTTTTCGCGTTTTTCGTTTTTGTACAATTCACATAATCAAATAGCCGTTGCTGAATGGCGGTAAAATCGCTTTCTTCCAGCCCCGGCTCCATTGCCGCGCGTATGGGGTTTAAGTCTACATAGGCCATACAACTGAGCAAGGCAGCCTCATCCAGCAAGGCCTGGCTTTTATATCGACTCTCCCAAAACCGACCCTTGCAATTTTCTTCTTCGTTGGCCATGCGGGCAATGGTTTCATTTACACCGCGCATGAACCAATCGATACCGTATAAACGCTCCCGCCACTTTTCTATTAACGCGAAAACCACCTCCTGCTGCGCCTTATCCAGGGCCCCCGGCTCCGCCAACCAACGGTCGACCAGCATATGGCCTTTGTACAACTGCAACCACCGCTCAACCACCTCTTCCCGTGACCACGCCAATGCCCGCGCTTTATCCACGTGCAGCACCACGTGGTAATGGTTACTCATAACCGCGTAGGCGCAAATATCAATGGCGTAAACATAAGAGAGGAATTTTAACCGAGACACTATCCATTGCTTACGGTGATCGAAGCACTCACCCGTGGCGGAATCACTCCCACACAAATACGCGCGCCGAACGCAGCGCACGTAGCAGTGATAAAAAGGGGTCGCTTCTAGGCAGATTTGATCTTGTCTTTTTATGGTCATTGTTAGGTATTTTGCTCGAAGTGGGAAGGGCTGTCAAGTTAGTGCGTGTCCTATTTATTCTTTCAACAATTTTGAGGGGTGACAACTAGCCTGACACAGAGGGCTACCCTATTTTATTAAACATCGTTAGTCGACTTGTAATAGGCTTGCGCAATTTTCAAGTCGTCGTAAGTATCTATATCGATACTGCAATGCTGAGGCTTGATGTCGAGATATACTTTATCCCCAAGAAAATATTTATACTTGAGCATAACCTTTTTGGACGCCATATAATTTCCATTTGTCACCCTATACCACTGGGGAAGATCTTGGCTCACTGTATGGTTTTCATTAGCCTCATAGTTTAAAGGGCCAACCTCACTCCAAACATAATCTTTCATCTGTACTACACTAACTAGACTATCAAACTCACCCTGAACAACTTTATTACTGAACTCGTAAAAGCTTGCTTTAAAGTCATCTTCATTAAAAAACGGAACAACAAATGGCGTCCACGCTATATACTCCGCTTCAACATTAGATATCACATGCTGAATGACTTCAGAAAATGTAGCCTCATGTCCCAATGAGAAGTACGAATCTCTTTCTTGAACCATCACTCCACATCTATACGCAATTTCAGATATTTTTTCCGATTCAGTATTAACAATAACTCTATCGCTCGGGAGCACTTTTTGTAATTGCCTAATTTTTCTTTCCAATAGGCTTTCTTCTCCGGAAACTGAAGAAAACACCTTTTCCTTTACTCGGCTTGACCCTAATCGAGCGGGTATCACTGCAACAAGATCATAATCGACCATCTCGCCCTCCTCTACTAATTACGAAAGTTTTGTATCACCTCAACCAAAGAAGCACAAAGAATACGGCTTGGCTTTTTGGCTTCCAAATAAATTACTTAATAATACTGCCTATGACACGTACTACGTTTTAACGAACCAATTAACAAACCAAACCTAAACCACATAAGGAAATCAAATAACTACTCGATCATCACTAGCAACACACCCTGAACTGTTCACTACGAACTTTTCCCTACAATCTAAGCAAAAAGATCGCGCATTCAACACCAACCACCTCTAACCCCGTTTGCATAATAGGTACTACCCTAGGAATAAAGGCACTCCCTATCAACATTATTCTTTTGGCTGCAATATAATTCGCGACTTCAGCGACGAACAAAAAACCATATTGTATTATCTAATTTTCTCTGCGCTCACACATTCAACCATACAAAACTCAAACATTTAACCTGCATCACCTCATAAACTCGGAAAAAATCCTTAACCCCCACATAAGCAACATGACTAATAGTTCGAACCATGCCACTTAAAACGCGGAATTAAGCCATATCCAAAGGTCAAATTAACCAATTTTTCTAGCATCCACACCGCCCTGCTTATCTTCACTAAATCCGCAAATCATACCCATGCTAACAAATAGTAGAATTGAAGGTACTGCGATAAAAGGCACTTTGGAAAGTGCAAAGTATAAAAAGAAAAGCACTGATTTCCTCATGCCTAAAGTAAATACGACTAAGACGCAAAACCCGATAAACACTATTAACCCTACTCTATCCAGAGTATAAATTACCTGGCCTGCATCCTTGAAATTCCCTAGATAGTTGTTCCTTAACTCATCTCTTGACATGCTTAAATCAAACACTCCATATGCGCTACAAAAACCGCTTCCAACCAATAGATTAGGCGAACTTAACAGAAATGCAACATGTGTATATCTAAGACCTGCAGGACTCATGCGAACGTTAGATTCCCGATCGATGGCAAATTTGTATAAACCGGCGAGTGAAGTAACCAAAAATAAGACAACGATTACCTTAAAGACAACTTTTCTCTTTATATTCTCATTAAATATGTAACTAACAGCCACCAACATTGTAGGCAATGAAAAGGTAATCAACGGCCACTTCATAGAAAGCAATCTTCCCGATAACATATATCTTGTAAAAATCAATGCAAGAATTGTCATTCCGAAAAGAGAAGGCTCATCAAACAAGCCCGTCGCTCTATACGGGATATAGCTACTACCGCCAAAACTTGTCTGAGTTTCGAGCCGAATTACTTGATTAAAAAACTCCCCCGCCCCCAACACAAGACATAACCAGTGGATGAGGAAAATCGCTGCATGCACTGAAATCGCATAACCTATACCCTTAACTAAATGATTCCGTGTATTACAAATCATAAATAATAGAACAACAATAACCTTCACAATCACGTTAGCCATTACAGATACTTGCTCTGTAATACAGTGAAAGGATATAAACACGCAATATATAAGCGGAATAAGGAAAAGGAAAATTTTCCGGAGCTGTCTTTTTGATACAATCACACTACCGGCCATTAAAGATACAAAAATTGAGCAGAGCATGAACAGAAAACCAACCAACTGAACTACCTGATAGTTTTCCGATACAACAAAAAAAATAGCAATACCACAAAGATGCCCTCTATTCACTTAGCAATTTCCGCCATTTCTCTAGAATTTCTTTGGGGGAATATTTTTCTTGAGCGAACCGTCGATTAGCAATTCCTAGTTGCTTGCGTTGATCACAGGACATTTGAGATATTTTCGTCAACGTATAATCCAAATCGTTTACCACATTTTTTGAGTCAGGAACAAGAAACACCCCTGAACAATCTTTTACTGATAACGTATCAGGACGTTCAATTCCTACAACCAAGCAGCCAGACAGCATACACTCAATCATCGAGCGCTGGAGACCTTCAATTTTAGAGACAGAGATAAATACATCCCCAACAAATAAATTATGATAAGGTTTTGCTACCGTGCCTTTGTAACTGATATATTCACTGTTCGTTAACGCTTCATTTAGATGGCTCTCAATGCCGAGTGCACCATATACATTTATGTCAATTTCATTAGAAAAAATCGACGACTTCTCAACAAGTTTCAATATTAAATCGCCCCCTTTCCTTGAGCACCATGTTCCCACAAAACAAACAACAGGCTTGACTTCTAAGCGATGCTCCTTTAGACCAAAATCACTTAATTCAAAATGATTAGGGATCACGGAATACTTCCTTGAAACCGTGCCTATATCCACTAAATACACCAAAGAACACCTTTCAAACTTGTAAAATATTTTTTCTAGATAGTATTTTACAATTCCAGGATAGATTGTAGAAAGAGAACACCCCCAATCACCATTTCCACGCCGTATGTACACGAGCCGATCACATCGATCCAACATTGAAGTATAAAAAAGAAAAGGTTGAGTGATTATGATTTTCGCTTGTTTATTTACAAACGCAAACAAATAAACACATAGGTTAAATTTCACGAAACAGTACAGTAGGTATACTTGCCTAATAAAATAGATACTTTTTACAAAATTACGCACTTTCGTTAGAATATTATTACTTTCAGCCACACCACCAACCTTACCTTCTAGACCACCGGCATTAAATACAATATTTTTCGTTCTAAAAACACGCATTTCCAATGATAACAGATCTGCCAAATTGCTCATAGATATTGGCGGACCGATTTTATCTGTCTTAATCCCCGCCAAAAACAAACCAACATCAGCAGAACGAATTTCTTTCAAATATTCAAACATCAGATCGAGCCTCTACACCCATTTTAGAATAATACTGATACAGGCATAACAAGCCGAAAATAAGCTCACAACTCACAACCCAATAAAGAAACAAAGAAAAACTAGTGTAAAAAAAGACACCCCAAATCGCCAGAAAGCAGAGCGAAATAGAATTCGAAAGAACAAGCAACTTTCCATAAGTAGCTTTATCACAATGCTTAACGGTATAATTAGAGCCGAAAACTATAAGGAAAGGCATAGAAAATAATATGAGAGATAACACCTTTAAGGTAACCAACATGCGTTCGCTATAGTGTTCACCAGAAAAATACCTAAGAGCAAACTCGCCAAACAAAAACACTCCTAACCAGATAAAAACCGATAGCGCCAACTGAAAAATAAACAAATCCCTGTAAAAGCGACGAGAATCATCATCATTAGAAAAAAACAGGTCTCCCAGCAACGTCATTGGCATTTTTAACAGATTCACAATTTTTTCAGCAACGTCGTATATAGTAACAGCGGCATAACCAAAGATTAAGCCAATCAACACCTTTGCACCATTGGTATGAAGCTGCATAAGCTTACCCAACAGCAGCCACCTTGCAACTTTAAAATACTCCCTACTCTTTACCTTAAAGGTAGATCGTGAAATCACATAACTACTGACTTTGACAGAAAATGTATACACCAGTATAGAACAAATAGTTGCCACAGTATAAATTAACGGAATCTTCCAATAGTCTTTCTCGCTTGACAGGAAAAACAAAACCCCTATAAGAACAATAAGTTTTTCCGATACGGAGGCGAACAATACAACATCAAATTTCCCGAGACCAACTACAAAGTGGTTCAGAGTAAAAACGACGCCTAACATTGGATATGCACAAAACATAGAGGCAACAAACTCAATATGCGTCTGGGATCTAAAAGCGCAAGCAACAACAAAAAAGGGGAAAACCACGCAGCACAAACACAGCTTCATATAGACAGGCATCAAGATAGATAGTCTCAGTGATTCAGGGCTACCCTGACTCAAAAAGACTTGACGCGAAGAATAGCTATCCATATTTAAACTCATTATCTTTGCGGCAAACGCTGAAACTCCAACCCAAAACACTATAAAACCGAATTTTTCTAGCCCGACTGTAGAGATACAAATCGGATACACTATTAGCGGAACAACCAACAAATTCATTTTAGATAAAAACAAAAAAAACAAACTCTTACTGAATAATCGGTCAAACATAACGCCCCCTATGAGCATCAAGTGGCCGCTCATCCCTAGATATACTCATGAAACATTGACTCCCACATGTGCTTCCTTGTGCAGGACTCTCCAAGCCGCTCCGTAAAATAGGGATACAACACGTGAGTGTTTTCCCTGCTTTTCAATAATGCATACATCAAAAGGGAGGAGCCAACTCCATACACAACAAGATCCTTACTAAAAAGAATCAAAAGCTCCATATTAACTGACTGGGGCAATATTTCGACTGTCAAACCAAACTTCCCAAACCTTTCCATTACCAACCGCTTAAATTCGTTCGACTGAAAAGGGTGAAACTTTATTGCGATTTCCTTTTCCTTGTATCTACCGGAAAGAAACCAGTCTAGAAATTCAGCATACATCTCAATAGAAACAACATTCTGCTCCACTAATGCATCAAAAACAAAAACATTTTTTGCCCTAACCTTATAGCTGACCAACTTCCCAAATCGTTCTGGTACCCGAAGAATTTTTCGATTTGGAGACAGGCTAGTTCGAAAAGAGATTTTATCTAATCCATAACAAATGGATTTACGTATTCCAATATCAGAGTACATGCTGGCGTATGTCGGTAGCCTCTCCACCATAGACGAAGGGAACACTCTAAATATATATTTAACGCAATAGTGCGACCAGTGTATTCTATTGGGAAACTTTTTTAACAAAGCTTTTTCTGAGAGATATGCATCCCCCCCATCCTCAATATAGTGAACCTGCCTGCATTTCTCATGACTTATAAAAACCGAATATATAGGGTTTCGGCAGTGCGGTGCATAATATATGAAATCTTCTCCTCCTATAAATTTATCGACAACATCATCTACAACTTTAATATACTTTCTATTCTCGAAAAATTTCAACTTGTACAAGTTGCGAGGACTATTAAAAGGATGGAGATATATCTGATTAGATAAAATACACGTAAACTTTATACTTGACGGTGCCTCAACACCTCTAAAACAAACAAACAGCACATCTTCAACATTTAATTGCTTAACCTCAACAATAAGCATCGATATCAAAACATTTATCTGGCTATGTATATGGAATATATGTTTCATACTTTATTGCTATCGACTCGAATTATTTTGACCTAGTGAGCCTATAGACTACCCCCCTGAAAAACGACCCAAAAACTCTAACGGAAAACCTAGAAATACTCATCAAAAAAAACATGGGCAAGGAATAATATCTCACCAAATAAAAATATTTCATTACATTGAACTCCATTCTGGCATATTCAAATCCAGCCCTTCGATTATTCAAACCAGCAACGCGCACTTTAACCAACACCTCCTGTATATTGTAGAACTTACACCCGACCATAATCATTGAAACCCATAATGGATAATCCTCAACACCTCGAAAATCCTGATAATTTCCTGCCAACAATACGGCCGACCGCCTAAACATCACTGTTACATGGTTCATCGGACAGTAAAACTTGCTTGAACCTACTATAGACTCGTGTGATTCCTTAACATATCGTTTAGCACTCTCCTGATCTTCCGAATACAAAAACTCGGAAATCAGCCCACCAACAACATCTAATTCCGGGTTTTGACGGAATTTTTCTATTTGAAGCTCAAATCTATTAGAGCAAGATATATCATCAGCATCCATTCTTGCAATCAACTCATTAGAACAGTATGTGACCCCTTTATTAAGGGCAACGGCAAGCCCTCTATTTTCTGAAAAAGAAATTTGCTGTATATTGTTCCCTCGACCATAGAAGGCCAGCCATTTTTCATGCTCATCTGTTAAAGGGCCATTTTTTATTATTACTACCTCATCCGGACACACCGTTTGCTTTACTATACTCTCTAAAGCTCTAGCGAAATACGCAGGGTCATCATTAATATATACAGCCATCAACACACTAAACTTTGGAAAATCTAGTGCTGGCTCCGCTTCTGACTTACAAATCACGTTCATATTTAATTTCGACATATCTATTAAAAATAGCTTTCATAAAACACGGGAAATTTTCAAACTGGAGCTCCGCTAAATTATTCTGGATGGATAAAGATTTAATGCCGAAAATCGCAGATGCCGTTATAAGGCACGTACTATTTATCGACGCCACAGCATAAATATTTTCTTTATTCTGGAAAAGCAATTCTTCAAAACTATGCCCGCCTTCTACCACGACCATTCCATCATAATTAAACTTATTATCCGCCGGGTGCCTCTTCACAATGAAATTGCATGCATTATTCTCAGCATACAAATTGATTTTTTTAATAAAACCTGCGTACTCCAGCTCCGACAGTAGCCCCATATCAACGTATGGTTGAGAGCAAAATATTATTGAATTCTGTGGAACCGTGACCCTTTTTCTTTTTGCGCTTTCTAAATTTCCAACTACAGAAACAAAGGCCTCCTTGTAATCGACAGACACATTCACGTCATTATCTTCAAAGAGTAGAAATCGCTTATTATTATAAAAAAATGAAAGGATCTGATTTGTTACATACGCAAAAGGGAAGAGAATTGCACTTTTACTTAACCTCCCCTTTTCTCTTAAAATTGCACTGAAAATATGGCGAAAACCGCCGTATGCGCCGATCCCATCCTCAATAAAAACAAATTGGATTTCACTTCTTAGCCTGAAGCACCGCCCTAACACGCTCATCGGAAAAAGCCTGTTCGCCGAAACAACCGAAATTTTATGAAGGCAGGCAGATTCACTGGAAATAATCGAGCATACTTCATCTGCAAGAGATTTAGAATTACCGTCGGCGAATAAAATCTCGACCCCGAGTTCTTTGCAATAACTTATATAACTAGGCTGGATAGTTACGCCACCCCAATAACCCTTTATTACGACATGAGATTTTATTAAATATTTTTTTTTACTCTCCAGAAATGTTATAAAATTAAGCAATTGAAACGACGAAGAGACACAACCTACAATTAACTCACTTGGCTTCATTTAAATTACTCAGAAATCATCGTCTCTTTTAAAGATTCGCCACGCAGAACATCTCGTAACGCGACTTTCCCCATCACGTTAGATAATAACTTGGGGGGCATTCCAAAACCAGGGCGTATACTTTTCACATTATCTTCTGTAAATAGCTCCCCCGCTTTTACGTCCTTCACAACATATAATGACCTGCGAAATTTTATATTTCCTTTTTCAGCTTCAGTTCGCTCGTAATTTACTTTACCTAAAGCTGACCACGCTGTTCTAGCGTCCTTACACAATTGTGCCAGTTCTGCAGGTTCAAGTGAAAAGCTGTCGTCGGCGCCACCGCCGTTGCGATCCAAAGTTACATGTTTCTCAACCACACAGGCCCCCAACACAATGGAAGCAACAGCTGTAGCGTTATCAATCGTATGATCTGACAACCCAGAAAAAACATCAAATCGCTTCGATATATCTGCTATTGTTGATAAATTATATTGTTCTGCCGGAGCTGGGTATCCACTTACGCAATGTAGTACAATTAACTCTTCACAACCATTCGCTCTAGCTGTATCCACAGCCTCTTTTATTTCTACATCATTCGCCATTCCTGTAGACAGAATCATTGGCTTACCTGCTTTGGCGACTCTAGCAATCAGCGGTATATCAACCAATTCAAATGAAGCAATTTTGTAAGCAGGTGCCCCAAGCTCCTCCAATAAATCAACAGCAGAGAAATCAAAAGGTGAGCTAAAGATTGTAATCTCTAATTCTTTAGCTTTTTGAAAAAGTGGTTTATGCCATTCCCACGGCATATGAGCACCTTTGTACAATTCATAAAGTGTTTGGCCATCCCACAACCCCCCCCTAATCTGGAAGTCCTCAGAATCACAGTCCATTGTTATAGTGTCATGCGTATAAGTTTGAAGCTTAATCGCATCTGCACCCGCCTTTTTTGCCTCCTCCATAATCCTGAAAGCACGTGAGATATCACCATTATGATTCGCGGATAGTTCGGCGATAATATATGGACGAAATTCTGGGCCAATTTTTCGCCCATCAATACTAATAAAAGGTTTCATTGTCATCTCAAATAATTGGTAATCGTATAAAGCTTTCTTCAGAAACACGCTGATAACCAGCGGCAACAAATAACCGCTGAGAAGCGATATTATTTTCTAACACTGTTGCACGCAGCGTTACTTGTTGATGTATATCGTCAACATTTCGCAGAGCCTGCTTAGCAATACCTTGCCCAAAATATTCTGAATATAGAAAAATAGACACCAAATACTCCGCCCGCCTAACTCTATCCAATCGAACCACGCCAACTGACTCTTGGCTACCAGCCAGGACAACCATATAAAAATAATCACTCTTAGATAGAAGCTTTTGCTTCATCCATTTCTGGTGAGTCTCCCATGCTGGCATTTCTTTTGTGAGTGCAAATTTTCGAGTTTCTGGTTTACACTGCCAAGCATAAACCTGACGAATATCATTTGTCTGAGCACGCCTCAGGAAAACTTTTCTTGCATTATCGGCGAGCAAACTCTTGATGGAATTAGCAACTCGCTTTACACCAAGCCCATCGCACAAACTAAGATTCTTACGTCGATATTTTAGCCTGTGCTTCAGTAGTTTCTGATATGAACCAGTCAATTTTTCATTAATGTTCCCGGGTTCAACCAAAATGGCGGCGCCGGCTTTTACCAAATTGGTCGCAATCACTCTTTGGTTTTCTGCTAACGGAATTATTATACTAGGAACCCCCAAACATGCCCTCTCCCAAGATGTAGTACCTGATGCGCCAATCGATATGGTATGCTCAAGCATAATTTCCGCCATGTTTTCAACAAAACTAATATGGTGAGCCCAGCCTGCCTGCTCTACGCAAAAATTTTTAACACTATCATAGCTTGGAGATTTTTCACTAAGCAAAACTGTGACTTTCGGTTTTTTAGCCCCCAGCAACAGCAGTGTTTTGAGCACTTCGATTGTTACATTGTCTTTATCAATACCGCCCAACGAAACTAAAACACGAATAGCAATATCGTCAAGCTCATCATCTAAAGCCTGCTCTCTTTTCGTGGAAAATTGCGTATTCAGTAAGGCATAATCAGTGCCGGTTAAAATTATACTACCGCTATTCTTAGCAGCATACTCATCCGGACTACGGTACAAAGTTTGATCCACAATAATATCGGCACAATGCTGCCTAACGAGATCATCTATTGCAACGACCTTACAGCCAAGATACTTCTTAACACTCTCTTGCCAATCTTTACCTAAAGCATAATGATCGACAACGACCAAATCTGTGCATTTAATAGTAGAGCAGAAATCTTCCATATCCGATTTGACTGGCACCTGCAACCAAGCCAAATAATCAGCGCTAGTGCGTGGCGTCAACTCCTCTTGGGGCTGCGGCAACTCAATGACAACAAATCCTTGCTGTCGGATATGCTCGATTGAGTCACCATTTTGCGGCCGAGTTACAAACCTAATAGAATACCGCAGCCGCCTTAACTCTTGAGCTAGCACCAAGCAACGCATTACGTGGCCTGAGCCAATATGGATTGATGAGTCTACTCTAAATACTATATCCATACGCCGCTTATAAAACCGAGAAGAGAGCTTCAACTAACTCCCAGTCTTCTGGCGTATCAATATCCTGCACGCGGCATCTCGGCAAAAGAACTACTTCTGAATGCTCAGAGAATATTGTTTTTTTAGTGAGAAAAGCCTTTGTTTTCCCCCAATAAAACTGCCCTGCATCGTGGTAGGCTTCAACTAAATCTTGAGATCTAATATTTGCATACTCATCATCGAACATTCTAACTGCACCTTGCTCCGTCAAGTGAATTGCACGTTGAATCGGAAATGGGAACGTCGTTGCACTAAAGACATACTCAACGCCGGACTCTCTTAATTTAACCAAACCCTGCTTTATGTAGTCAGGTAACATTAATGGGGCTGTAGCGTAGATACAACAAACATATTCAGGGCGAGTACCGTGATCAATAAGATACTGAACTGCATGCTCAATTACATCCATGGTCGTAGCATGATCGTCAGCGATAGAAGCTGGCCTGACAAATGGTACTTCTGCACCATAGGTTTCTGCAACGTGGGCGATCTCAGCATCATCAGTAGAAACAATAATTCTATCAAAGCAGCCCGACATTTTTGCTGCTTCAATGGAGTAGGCAATCATGGGCTTGCCATAGAATGGCTTGATATTCTTACGTGGGATTCGCTTGCTACCGCCGCGAGCGGGAATAATGGCGACCTTCATTTTATTCCCCCTAAAACATCTGTTAACGCGGCCACCACTTCACCCTGCTGCGCTTCGCTCATTAAATGGAACATTGGCAAGGAAATCGCTTCAGCGTAATATTTCTCTGCTTCTGGATAGTCTCCATATTGAAACCCCATATTTTTGTAATAGGGTTGTGTATGCACAGGAATATAATGCAGGTTTACACCAATTCCACGCCCCCTTAACCGAGAAAAGACCTCTTTATGCGGCAACTCTATTTGATCCAGTTTTAGACGAATAACGTATAGGTGCAAGCCTGAATAGGATTTCTCTAGTTGATGAGGTAAAAGCAGAGGGAGGCCAGCCAACAATGTATCATAACGCTTGGAAAGTTGATGGCGACGTGCAACAAAAGAATCCAGCCGCTGCATCTGGCTCACACCAAGAGCAGCCTGCAGCTCTGTCATTCGATAGTTAAAGCCAAGCTCAACTTGTTGATAGTACCAAACACCATGGGGCTCTTCTGTCATTAGTTCTGGAGATCTAGTAACACCGTGACTTCGATAAAGCGCCATTTTATCAGCTAATTCATCGCTATTAGTAAGGGCAGCCCCACCTTCAGCAGTCGTTACAATTTTGACAGGGTGGAAACTAAATACGGTAATATCCGAATAACGGCAGTTGCCAACCGGTTCTTCAAAAAACTTGCCACCAATAGCGTGAGACGCATCTTCAATGATACTGAAACCATACTCTCGCGACAATTCATGTATAGCTTTCATGTCACAAGGCTGGCCACAGAGGTGCACCGGCACCACTACTTTAGGCAGGTTGCCTTGTACTTTAGCCTTTTCAAGCTTGGCTTTAAGTGCTGCCACCGACATGTTATAGGTATTTTTGTCGATATCTACAAAATCTACGGAAGCACCGCAATATAAACCACAGTTAGCCGAGGCAACAAAAGTGATAGGAGAAGTCCATAACCAGTCGCCCTTACCAAGCCCCAATGCTAAACAGGCGATGTGAAGCGCCGATGTGGCGCTATTAACAACCAAGGCATGTTGAGCACCGGTATACTTTATCAAGCTCTCCTCAAATAACGGTCCCTTTGGGCCTTGAGTTAAATAATCTGATTTCAGCACATCCACCACAGCATCGATATCTGCTTGTGATATATCCTGCTTACCGTATGGAATCATTACTTAAATTCCAAATTCAGGGTCTACGTGCTGTTTTATCAGGTCTCGCAGGCTTTCAACCGTTTCCCAATCAGTATTAGTTCCTGAATTGTATTTAAAACCAAATGGAACCTTCTGAGCTTCATGATGCTCGATATACTCTTGTTCAGTATGCGTATAAGAAACGGAGGGAAGAATTGCGTAGTATTTACCCAAGTCTATCGTATTTAACGAGTCTGTATCTGTAATCATCTCTTCGTGAAGTTTTTCACCCGGGCGAATACCCACATCCTTCAGCTCACACTCAGACGCAACGGCCGCAGCAATATCTAGTATTTTGTAGGAAGGGATCTTCGGCACAAATATCTCACCACCTAAATGATTTCCCAGCGCAAACATCACCAGATCAACGCCTGCCTGCAGGGAAATATTGAAACGCGTCATTTCTTTGTGCGTTATCGGTAAAACGCCGTCCTTTTTCCTTTCAAGAAAGAACGGAATTACTGACCCCCTTGACCCCATAACATTACCGTACCGCACCACACTAAATTTAATATCCTTTGAGCCTCGAATATTATTTGCGGCAGTAAATAACTTATCGGATACGAGCTTTGTTGCGCCATACAGGTTAATTGGTGCGCACGCTTTATCGGTTGATAAGGCAACAACATTTTTCACACCACATTGTAGTGCAGCGTGAATTACATTTTCCGCACCATCTACGTTGGTTCTAATGCATTCGGTAGGATTATATTCAGCGGTGTCCACCTGCTTAATAGCAGCCGCATGAATAATAACATCCACTCCCTCACACGCCATAACCATTCGGTCCCTATCCCGTACGTCACCAATAAAAAACCTAAGTTGAGGATAAGATTGAGCTGGATACTTTAGCCTTAATTCGAACTGTTTCAACTCATCCCTTGAATAAATAACTATTTTTTTTACCTGAGGATAACGACTCAGAATAGTTTCAACAAATTTTTTGCCGAACGATCCTGTACCACCCGTTATAAGTACAGCTTTATGATTAAGCATATAAATACCTTTTCTACTATCTGTTTTTGTCTTTAGTCCAAAAATGCCGCACTAACACGACCAGCAGGGCAAGGAAGCCTCCCAAAAGAGTACCCAGCACGCAAACCAGAGGTTTGTTTGGTGAACTCTTTAATTCTGGTGCAACGGCCCCATCAATCGTCTTGAACACATACTCGTCTCGCACCTCGGCAAACATCACCGTTTTCGTTTGCTCCTCAATTAGCTCGTAAAAAACCGCTTTCATATCTGCTATAGACATTCTTTTCAACTGATCTGAAAGATATTCAATACTTTTATTCGCTTCTAAAACATCTCTTTGTTTAATTTCTTCGTTAACATCTAGTATCAGCATATCCACCCACGCTTTCGCCAAAAATGGAGAGTAGTGTTCTATACTTAGCCTCACCAGCCCCGTCTTCTCGTCCTTAGAGACATTCAATAGCTTTATAAATTGCTTATAAGCTTCCAACAGCGAAGGTTCTACTCCTCGCGGAGGTTTTGCTTCTCGCGTCCATTTTTTATTGCGTTCATCATAGATATCTTTATCAATAATTAGTTTATCTTCCCCACGGCCCCATCCCTTAGCGGCCATTAACGGAACCAGTAGATCATGCCGCTCAACAAACTTGGAGATAAATTCTCGGGACTTTAACACCTCTATCGCAATGGTCGTTTTATCACTTCCGCCACCACCAAGGTTTACTCCAGCGAGACTAGCCAGGCCACCTAGACTCCCGGCCATTCTTGCTAGGCCACCACCTGAACTTTCCTCCGAGGGCGCCAGCAACGCTTCTGACTTATATATATTGGGCAGAGATAAGGCATAAAACACAGACGCAACAGCAAACACAAATGTAACAACAATAAGTACCCATTTGCCCTGCCAAATAACATTCCACAGCTCCCGCAAATCAATTTCGTCAGTATCTAGCTGTGACTGATAGCCAAAAGGACCATTAGACCGCTGTACAGCAGCCATTGCAGCAACCCCCTCTAGCTGCTGCTCTATTCGGCCAAGCCGCTTTTCTATTCCCACAGTACTACTACCCGAATCTTCTGATGTTGTTGCCATAACGATTTTTTCTGCTTTTATTTACACATCAACTTTGCTTATTGCACCAATGAACTTGTACTGAGAGTACTCCTCCCCAACAAGCTTCACTATTTTTCTAGATTATCTAGCTTACTCTGCTAGGTTAGTTTTTTCTTTGCGCAAACGCTTCTTTTTTAAGGGAAGCTATCTCATGCTCCAGCTGCTGATACTGCACTTGCTTTCGCTTTAAAAACCGCACAGTGACTTCAGCCTTCTCACTTAAACCTTTTGGCGTTAGCAGATAAACGTAATTGAGCTTCTGTTCTGACCGCGCAAAGTTACCCGCTTTCACCCAGCCTGCCTCTACCAATGCCTTTAAACAATAATTCGTTTTACCCAAGCTAATGCCTACAGCTTTTGCCAGCTCTCGCTGGCTGATTTCTGGGTTCCTCTCCAGTTGCTTTAACAGCTGGTAGCGAAGCTCATCGGGTAATTGTGTTTCGGTCATAAACGAATCTGGATTCTGGATTCTGGATTCTGGATTCTGGAATATACACCCTAATATGCAGTGCGTTCAACCATTGAACGCACTGCATATTAAAAACGGCACTAGATGCCGTTTTTACTTCAAACATTAAGTTGCTTCTGGTGCAAACAAATGCCGCTTACTCCAACGAATAAATCGCCAAGAACGCTGCATTAACAACTGATAAACCACAACAAGCACAAGAGCCGCTATAAACGAAAGCCATTCCGGCAATTGGGATACATAAAAGCTCACCCCAACCACAACAAACGCCCCCTGCACCAGCAGCATAATATACAGCGTTTGCTTAGCCGAAAAACCCGCCCGCATAATAATGTGGTGTATGTGGGTTCTGTCTGGCGCCATGGGCGAACGGCCGCGCTTAACGCGGCGGTACATAATGGTGAACATATCTGTCATGGGCAGCAGTACAAACCACAAGGCGACTACTGGCGAGAAGGCTGCTGCCTTCGCTGCCTGTGGTTGCGAGCCGTATATAAGTAGCACCCCAAGTGAAAGCCCTAGGAACATACTACCGGCATCACCCATAAATACTTTGCCAATGGCCTTATGGGTTGGAATGCCCCATAAGTTAAAAATAAGGAAGGCTGCTGTGGAGCCAATAAAGGTCATACACAGGTATTGAAAGGTGCTATCGCCACTGGCGCCAAATAAGGCCACTAAGCCTATAAAGCTCACCATGGAAATGGAGCCTACGAGGCCGTCCATACCGTCTAGCATGTTCATGGCATTTACCGCGCCCATCAGCGAGAGTACGGCCAATGGGTAGCCGAGCCAGCCGGGGTTTAATTCGCCAATGCCTATTAGGTCGCCAAAGGCGTAGAACTGAACGTCTAACCCATACACAAATATGCAAGAAACTAAAAATTGGCCTACTAGGCGAAAGCGGGCGCTGAGTTGGTAGCGGTCGTCTACCATGCCCATAAATACGATTAAGCCGCCAGCCAATAAGAATAGCCTTATAAATATGGGCTGCTCTACAAACAGGAAGGTTGTTAACAACACACTGGCATAGATAGCCAGCCCCCCTACTAAGGGAATTACGCCTGCGTGGTCTTTTCTGCCGCCGGGTTTGTCTACTAGCTCGGCCCAGTGGGCAATAGGCTTTAGTACTTTTACAATGGTAAAAGCGAGCACAAAGGACACTGCTAGGATGATATAGCCTTTTTCCATGTTTCCTTCACTTAACTCTTTATTAGATTTTCGGTTAGTCTTTGGATTAGTCTTTGGATTAGTCTTTGGATTAGTCTTTCAGTTACTGTTAGCTGAGCTTTAGTTGAGCGCTTAACTAGTCTTTTAATTCGTTTTTAGTTTGCATTTCGGCGGGTGCTACCTGCTCAACCCTTCCGTAGGAGTCGCTAAAGCGTACTATGTCGTCTTCGCCTAAATAGCTGCCGCTTTGCACTTCTATTAGTTGCAGCGTTACTTTGCCGGGGTTATGTAGGCGGTGCTTTTGGCCCAAGGGGATGTATATGGATTCATTCTCGGTAAGCAGTACTTCTTCTTCGCCCTTTTGAACCAGTGCCGTTCCCTCTACCACTATCCAATGTTCAGCCCTGTGGTGATGCATTTGTAATGAAATACTCGCACCGGGTTTTACTTCTATTCGCTTAACTTGATAGCGGCTGCCCATGCCTAAGGAGTCGAAGGCCCCCCAGGGGCGATGCACTTGGCGATGGTGCAAGAATTCTGTTCGGTTTTGTGTTTTTAGCCAGTCCACCACATGTTTAACATCTTGCGTGGTTTCGCGGTTAACCACCAGTACGGCATCATCGCTTTCTATTATAGCGACATTATTAAGGCCTATAGCGGCCACTAACTTTTCTTGTGAGTGAATGAGACTATTTTTACAGTTCTTTACAAATGCGTCGCCCAATATTGCATTGCCGTTGTCGTCTTTTTCGCTGGCTTCCCATAAGGATTCCCAGCTGCCTAAATCGCTCCAACCGGCATCCAACGGTACTACCCATGCTTTGTTGGTTTTTTCCATTACCGCGTAATCTACCGATATACTTTCGCAGGCGGCAAAGTTTTTTTGCTCTAAGCGAACGAAGTCTAAATCTTTGTCGGCTTTTTCTACTGATTGCGTGCAGTGGTTTATCCATGCTCCACCGCTGGCGGCCAATTCTTCTAAAAATTTTTTGGCGCCAAACACAAACATACCGCTGTTCCAGGTGTAGTTACCTGCCGCTAGGTATTGCTCGGCGGTTTCGAGGTTGGGCTTTTCTACAAACTGTGCAATTGCACAACCATCGGGGCCAGAAGTGCCTTGTGCTTGAATGTAGCCGTAACCGGTTTCGGGCTTGCTGGGCACTACGCCAAAGGCTACCAATTTGTTTTGCTGGGCAGCGTTAATGGCGTGTTCTAGCGCGGTGTGGAATGCGTTTATGTTTTTTATCAGGTGGTCTGCCGCTAATACAACCAGTATGGGGTTTTCGTATTGTTGCAGGGCGTAATGTGCCGCTGCGGCTATAGCGGGTGCGGTGTTACGCGCGGCTGGCTCTAATAGAATATGGGCTTTGCTGTTACACACTTCGGTGAGTTGGTCTGCCACCATAAAGCGCTGGTCGTCATTACACACGACTATTGGCGCTTCATATTGGCTTACACGCTTCACGGTGTGCTGAAGCATGGTGAACTCACCGTATAACCTGTGAAGTTGTTTTGGGTAGGCTTTTCTAGACTTGGGCCAAAGCCTTGTGCCGCTACCACCAGAGAGTATTACAGGAACAATTTGCTGTGTTTGGGCATTCTGGGTTGGCATATGCGGTTTTAAGCTTCCTAGCATTGTGTTCTGTTTCACATAACGGGGCGGATTATATCGGAAGTTACCACCGAATTGCTGCAGGAAATTGTAATTACTTACTTTGTTTATTGGTTTTTTTAGTGGGGGTTAAACAATTGTTTAAAAATTGGGCTTTAATGAGTCGCTACGCGACGGTGCGGTGCGCTTCTGGAGCGCCTTCGGCTTCTGGTGCGGGCTTTGCCTGCTGGTGCGCGGGTTTGCCGCTTCTAGAAAAAAGAGAGTTGTTTTGCGGGGGTGCGGGGTTAGTGGGCCTGCTTGGAACTATGGGTTGGTTTGCAGGCTTTCGTTTACGCGGTCGCGCATTTCTTTGCCGGGTTTAAAGTGGGGTACGTATTTACCTGCCAGCTCTACAGATTCACCGGTTTTTGGGTTGCGGCCAATGCGTGGGGCGCGGTAATGAAGGGAGAAACTGCCGAAACCACGGATTTCAATGCGATCGCCGTTGGCGAGGCATTGGGACATATATTCGATGATCAGCTTAACGGCCAACTCTATGTCTTTAGCCGACAGTTGGTCTTGGCGTTCTGCAATTCGCTCTATCAGCTCTGACTTGGTCATAGGCGAGAGGTTAGCTGTGTTAAATGTGTTGGCTTTGATATTCATCCAAAATACGGTTTATATCATTGCGTTAGGGTAATAACTGCATGCAATTATTACAATTATGGGTGCAAGTTATTGTTTATACAACAAAAACTGGGTATTCGCCAGTTTTTGTTGTGGTGGGGGGGAGTTGCTTCGCAACGGTTCGGCCTTCAGCCTGCTGGTGCGGCCTTTGGCCTTTTGGAGGAGAGTTGCTGTCTGACAATAATCCAGCAGCCAACTATCGTCGTTCTCGCGTATGAGGGAATCTAGTGTTTACGGGTTCATTCGCTCTGCTCAAACATGGGTCCCCGCGTTCGCGAGGACGACGGTATAACCTCGGTGGAATGTCGTTCTCGCGTATGCGGGAATCTAGTGTTTACGGGTTCATTCGCTCTGCTCAAGCGTGGGTCACCGCGTACGTGCACTACTGTGCCCGGTAAAAAAGCAGAATGGGCACTTAGGTGTTGGCGGGTGAGACGTATAGCGTTATTCCTCCACTTTAAACCGGGGCCATCCTTCCCAACGCAGGGCCCCATGTTTAAATATGGTGCGAGAGCCGGAAAACACTGGGTCCCCGCGTTCGCGAGGACGACGGTATAACCTCGGTGGAATGTCGTTCTCGCGCATGCGGGGATCTAGTGTTTACGGGTTCATTCGCTCTGCTCAAACGTGGGTCACTGCGTTCGCGAGGACGACGGTATAACCTCGGTGGAATATCGTTCTCGCGTATGCGGGAATGTAGTGTTTACGGGTTCATTCGCTCTGCTCAAACATGGATCCCCGCGTTCGCGAGGACGACGGTATAACCCCGGTGGAATGTCGTTCTCGCGCATGCGGGGATCTAGTGTTTACGGGTTCATTCGCTCTGCTAAAACATGGGTCACTGCGTTCGCGAGGACGACGGTATAACTTCGGTGGAATGTCGTTCTCGCGCATGCGGGAATCTAGTGTTTACGGGTTCATTCGCTCTGCTCAAACATGGGTCCCCGCGTTCGCGAGGACGACGGTATAACCTCGGTGGAATGTCGTTCTCGCGTATGCGGGAATCTAGTGTTTACGGGTTCATTCGCTCTGCTCAAGCGTGGGTCCCCGCGTTCGCGAGGACGACGGTATAACCTCGGTGGAATGCCGTTCTCGCGTATGCGGGAATCTAGTGTTTACGGGTTCATTCGCTCTGCTCAAACGTGGATCCCCGCGTTCGCGAGGACGACGGTATAACCTCGGTGGAATATCGTTCTCGCGCATGCGGGAATCTAGTGTTTACGGGCTCATTCGCTCTGCTCAAACATGGATCCCCGCGTTCGCGAGGACGACGGTATAACCTCGGTGGAATGTCGTTCTCGCGTATGCGGGAATCTAGTGTTTACGGGTTCATTCGCCCTGCTCAAACGTGGGTCCCCGCGTTCGCGAGGACGACGGTATAACCTCGGTGGAATTTATTGTGAATAACCGGGCAAGGTGTCAGGAGGGCGTGTAGTGGGTGTTGGTTTTTTTACTGGGTAACCGCTAAAGTAAATTTGGGTACAAATCCAGCCAGTTGGGATTTTCACTTTCTATCAATTCTATCTTCCACGCTCTATTCCACTTTTTTAATTGTTTCTCTCGCGAAATAGCGCCGGTCATATCCTCGAATTGCTCAATATAAACCAGTGTTGATAGGCCGTACCGTTTGGTGAAGCCCTGAATCAGGTGCTCCTTGTGCTGCCATACTCGCTTAACCACGTTTGATGAAACGCCCACGTAGAGCGTACCGTGACGCTTGTTGGTGAGGATATAGACGGTTGGGTGTTTTTCCATTATGCATCCTTTCTTTTTTAGTATTGATTTTACGTTCCATGGCGTTTTTTTGACCTGCTTGGCTTTGGTATAGACTCTACATCGATTTTCACTGATGGCAATACTTGTCGTACCCACGTTTTTTTCTTGTCGCCTTCCTCGCGAATGCGGGGATCCAGTATTTTCGAAGGTTGGTGACACGCTGGAGCATGGATCCCCGCGTTCGCGAGGATGACGGGGGTGGCGCGTGGATGGCGGGATTGCGTGGATTGCGGGGGTGGCCGGGAGCGGCGCGGGGAATACTTGTCGTACCCACGTTTTTTGCTGGTCGTCTTCCTCGTGAATGCGGGGATCCAGTATTTTTTAAGGTTGGGGCCGCACTGAAGCATGGGTCCCCGCGTTCGCGGGGATGGCGGGGGTGGCGCGTGGATGGCGGGATTGCGGGGGTGGCGCGGGGATGATGGGGGCGGCGCGGGGGTGGCCGGGTGCGGCGCGGGGATGACGAGGGTAACGCGGGGGTGGCCGGGTGCGGCGCGGGGATGACGAGGGTAACGCGGGGGTGGCCGGGTGCGGCGCGGGGATGACGAGGGTAACGCGGGGGTGGCCGGGTGCGGCGCGGGGATGACGAGGGTAACGCGGGGGTGGCCGGGTGCGGCGCGGGGAATACTTGTCGTACCCACGTTTTTTGCTGGTCGTCTTCCTCGTGAATGCGGGGATCCAGTATTTTCGAAGGTTGGTGACACGCTGGAGCATGGATCCCCGCGTTCGCGAGGATGACGGCGGCGGCGCGTGAGTGTCGGGAGCGGCGCGTGGGTGTCGGGAGCGGCGCGTGGGTGTCGGGAGCGGCGCGTGGGTGTCGGGAGCGGCGCGTGGGTGTCGGGAGCGGCGCGGGGGTGGCCGGGAGCGGCGCGGGGATGACGAGGGTAACGCGGGGGTGGCCGGGTGCGGCGCGGGGAATGCTTGTCGTACCCACGTTTTTTATTGCTCGTCTTCCTCGCGAATGCGGGGATCCAGTATTTTTTAAGGTTGGTGCCGCACTGGAGCATGGATCCCCGCGTTCGCGAGGATGACGGGGGCGGCGCGTGGGTGTCGGGGGCGGCGCGAGGATGACGGGGGCGGCGCGGGGATGACGGGGGTGGCCGAGTGCGGTGCGGAGAATGCTTGTCGTACCCACGTTTTTTGCTGGTCGTCTTCCTCGTGAATGCGGGGATCCAGTATTTTTTAAGGTTGGGGCCGCACTGAAGCATGGATCCCCGCGTTCGCGAGGATGACGGGGCGGCGCGAGGATGACGGGGCGGCGCGGGGATGACACGCTTAGCGCGAGAATGACGTGGGTAGCGCGAGGATTACGGGGGCGGCGCGTGGATGCGAGTACGATAACTTTTTAGGCAGGGTATTTCCATACAACGGCGAAACGCTGCTCACCTGGAATAAAAAAACGGTGCTCCCTTTCGGGAGCACCGTTTTTATTTAACTAAAGGAAAAACGCGTTTTGCGGTTTAGCCCTTACTTTTCATTTCGGCCTTGATCAGGTCACCAATGGTCGCTGGAGCAGCTTGCTCGGCGGCTTTGGTGCTGTGCTCTTTGATCGCTTGCTTTTCATCGTCGGTATCTTTGGACTTGATACTCAACATGATAGTGCGGTTTTTACGATCAACGTTGGTGATTTTGGCTTCAACTGCTTCGCCTTCTTTCAGTACGTTTCGGGCATCTTCTACCTTGTCGCGGCTGATTTCAGAGGCTTTCAGTGTGGCTTCAACATCGTCGGCCAAGGTGACGATCGCTTCTTTCGCGTCTACAGACTTAATAACGCCGTTAATGATGGTGCCTTTGTCGTTAGTGGCCACATATACGGAGAACGGATCTTCGTCTAGCTGCTTAATGCCTAGGGAGATACGCTCGCGCTCTGGGTCTATTGCCAGTACAACGGTTTCTAGCTCGTCACCTTTTTTGTACTTGCGTACAGCTTCTTCGCCAGCTTCGTTCCAGCTGATGTCGGACAGGTGAACCAGGCCGTCTATGCCGCCGTCTAGGCCGATAAAGATACCGAAGTCGGTGATGGACTTGATTTTACCGGAGATTTTGTCGCCTTTGGCAAACTGGTTGCTGAAGGCATCCCATGGGTTTTCTTGACACTGCTTGATGCCCAAGGAAATACGACGACGCTCTTCGTCGATATCCAGAATCATTACTTCCACTTCGTCGCCCAGGTTTACAACCTTGCTTGGGTGGATGTTTTTGTTGGTCCAATCCATTTCGGAAACGTGTACCAAACCTTCAACGCCCTCTTCAATTTCGGCAAAGCAGCCGTAGTCGGTAAGGTTGGTGATGGTGGCTTTAACTTTGGCGCCTTCTGGGTAACGCTGGGTAATTGCTGCCCATGGATCTTCACCCAATTGCTTAAGGCCCAGAGATACACGGTTGCGCTCACGGTCAAACTTAAGCACTTTAACGTCTATTTCGTCACCAACGGCAACAATTTCGCTTGGGTGCTTGATACGCTTCCAGGCCATGTCGGTGATGTGTAGCAGGCCGTCTACGCCGCCCAGGTCAACGAAGGCACCGTAATCGGTAAGGTTCTTAACGATACCTTTAACAGACTGACCTTCTTGCAGGGTTGCCAGCAGCTCATCACGCTCTTCTGTGTTGGCTTGCTCCATAACCGCACGACGAGATACAACCACGTTGTTGCGCTTTTGGTCTAGCTTGATAACTTTAAATTCTAGCTCTTTACCTTCCAGGTGAGTGGTTTCGCGTACAGGGCGTACGTCTACCAATGAACCTGGCAGGAAGGCACGAATGCCAGCAACGTCTACGGTGAATCCACCTTTAACCTTGCCGTTAATAATACCGGTAATAACTTCTTCGTTTTCGTGAGCAGCTTCCAGTACCTTCCAAGATTCTGCACGCTTGGCTTTTTCACGAGACAGGCGGGTTTCACCGAAACCGTCTTCTACGGTTTCTAGGGCTACCTGAACTTCATCACCAATTACGAGTGTAAGTTCACCTTTTTCGTTGAAAAATTGTTCGGCGGCGATAACGCCTTCGGACTTGAGGCCGGCGTGAACTGTTACCCAGTCCTGATCAATATCGATTACTACGCCAGTTACGATGGTGCCGGGCACCATGTCGATGGTTTGTAAACTCTCTTCAAAGAGTTCTGCAAAGCTTTCGCTCATTCCATTACCTATATATGAATGCCGTATTGCCAGTATACGGGTCTGTTTTTGAATACCATAAGCGCTCCACGTCTGGCATCGGAGCATCTATGGCGGATTTCGAGGGGCGCGACGGTAACAGTTTATTGAACAAATCTCAAGCGGTTTTAGGGGGGAGAGTCACTGCGCAACGGTACGCTTCGCTTCTGGAACACCTTCGGCTTCTGAAGCGGGCTGCGCCCTGTGGGAGTCGCTGCGCAACGGTGCGGTGCGCTGCGCTGCTGGTGCGGCTTCTGGTAGGCGAGAGACTTCGCCGTATCGCAAAGTAACTCTCCCTTTTACTAGAAGCGGCCAAGCCGCGCACCAGAGCGAAGCGTTCCAGCAGGGCGAAGGCCGCTCCAGAAGCCGAAGGCGCTCCGTTGCGAAGCAACTCCCCTCCCCCTTCATCTCGCTGCGATGGTGCTCCAGGTTTTGCATTTGGGGCACAACCAATGGAGTTGTTCACCGCGAAAACCGCAATCGGAGCATTCGTATTGCAGTTTGTCGTGGGTGAGCTTTTCGAGTACGCCTTTTATGGTGTTGTAGTTGAAGCCTACCCATTGTGAGGTGTTGTTGGATACCACTTCTAGCAGTTCGCCTGCGGCTTCCATTTGCGGGAAGTCAGGTAGTTCGTGAAGTAGGAAATCGACAACTACGTCTTCGCCCTGCTCTTCGGCAATGGCTTTTGCTAGGTAGTTAAGCGCGGGCAGACTTTTGTTTTCATTGTATATATCGCGAAATAACGCTGTCATTTCAACAGCGCTATCTAGGTTGTGAAAGCTGTCGTAGATAAGCGGCAGTGCTTCCGATACGAACCTGGGGTTTTGCCTGGGTACTTTTCTCAGTACCGCTAATGCAACGGCTGGGGAATCGTCTTGCAGCTCAATTTTTGCTTGCAGCAAGCTAGCCCTTACGCAGCCTTTGTCGTAACGCAACGCATTGCGCACCAATCGGCGCGCTTCGGTAAGTTCATTTTGATTCAACGCTTCTTCGGCTAGCTCGCAACTAAACTGTGCTTGTGTCTCGCGCCATTTGTCGGGCGCGGTACTGAATTTTTGCGTGGTTAACCGGTCGGCTACGTCAATGGCCGGCAGCCATTCTTTGGTGTCTTGATACACTTCCAATAAATACGATAGTGCTTTCTCGCGAATATTTTTGTCTAAGCCGCTAACATCCGCCAGCTCTTTAAAGAGGGTTTCGGCTCGGTCTAATAACCCGGAACGTAAAAAATCTATAGCCAACTCTAGCTGTGCTAAATGTACCTGCTGTTTACTCAGGCTAGGCCGTGCCAGTAAATTTTGGTGAATACGAATAGCCTGGGCGGTTTCACCTTTTTTTCGCAATAGGTTGGCGAGCGCTAGGTGGGTTTCTAACGTTTCACTGTTAACGTCTAGCGCGGATATAAAAGAATCGATGGCGGCATCGGGGTCATCGTTTAGGAGGTGATTTAAGCCTTGATAATAAGGTTTGCGGGTAAAGCCCCCCGAGCCGGTGCGCGATTTATGCTTAAATCGAAATTGCAGGTAGGCAAGCCCGTAACCTGTGGCCAACGCGATAAAGAAAAGACCAAAAACCAAACCGCCCGTCATGGGTTATTGCTCCAGCATTTGTGCGGTGCGTAACTTTTCCATTTCTTTACGTGCTTTACCTAGCTCTCGCTGGCGAGAAAAAAGTTTGGCGCGAGCTAAAAGCCAGGTACCAAACCAGCCAATAACAACACCTGTAGCAAAGGTAATGCAAAGATAGAAGCCAATGCTAAATTCAGGTAGGTTAAAGCCAAATAAATTTATGCTTACATATTCGGAGTTGTAGAAGGCTACCCAACCACCAATGGTTAACACAACCACTAACCATATAACTACGAATAAATTTCGAATTAATCGGGCGAGCTTTGCCAACATTAGTTTTCTCCAGCGGCTAAGAGTTTTCGGCTTTTAGCTTCAGCCATTATACTGTTATGCACTTCGGTTATAGACATTTGAGTGCTATCCAACACTAGCGCATCTGCTGCGGGTATTAAGGGGGCGGCACTTCGGTTTTGGTCGCGCTCGTCTCGGGCTTGAATGTCTTGTAGGATTTTTTCTGAGTTTACGCCTTTTACCCCCGCCTCTTCCAATTGCTTCACTCTTCGCCGTGCACGTTCTTCGGCGCTAGCGGTAAGAAATATTTTAAGCGGTGCCGCGGGGAATACTACGGTGCCCATATCGCGACCATCGGCAACAAGCCCCGGTGCCTGCTGGAAATTTCGCTGGCGCTGCAATAAGGCCTCTCGCACTGCGGGGTAGGCCGCCACGGTGGATGCTGTCATGCCGACTACTTCTTCGCGTATCGCCTGGGTTACGTCTTGCCCGGCCAGTAACACTAAAACCTGCGCAGGCGTTACTTTGAATTCTATTTGTAGCTGCTGGGCTTGCTGCGTAACCTGGCTTTCGTCAGCCGTATTAACACCCGCTTTTATACACGCTAGTGCGGTAAGCCTATACAGCGCCCCGCTGTCTAGCAGTGAATAGCCTGTGGCTTCTGCAAGCAATTTGCAGATTGTGCCCTTGCCCGAGCCACTGGGGCCATCCACGGTGATAACCGGTATATGCTGGTTCATTACATTTAGCCCCTGTTTAAATGCGTATACTGCTGGCTATAGCCGCACAGGCTTGCGCTGGATTTTCTGCTTGGGTAATTGGCCGGCCAACGACAATGTAGTCACTGCCGTTCGCCATTGCTTGCTCGGGCGTTACCACTCGCCGCTGGTCGTCCTTTTCTGCTGACGCCGGGCGTATGCCTGGGGTTATAGACAGAAATGCACTGCCCAAAGCTTGCTTCATACCCGCCACTTCCATAGCCGAACTAACAACGCCATCCATGCCCGAGGTTTTCGCCAACTGCGCCAACCTTGCAACGAGCTGCTCGGCTGAATCTTCAATGCCTAGACCGCGCAAATCGGCGTCGTCCATGCTGGTTAGTACGGTAACCGCTATTAGCAGGGGCGCCTGCCGACTCTGTTGGAGTGCTTCGCGCGCGGCTTCCATCATACGTTGGCCGCCTAGTGCGTGAACATTCACCATCCACACGCCCAAGGCAGCGGCGGAGGAAACAGCACCGGCAACGGTATTCGGTATATCGTGGAATTTAAGGTCGAGAAATACGTCAAAGCCCAATTTTTGTACGGACTCAACGATTGATGGGCCGCAGGCCGTAAACAGTTCCTTACCGATTTTTAAGCGACAGTCCGCAGGGTTTAACTGCTCAACAAGGCTCAGGCATTGAGCGGAATCTTTGTAGTCCAACGCGACCAATAGGCGCGGCCCAGTATCTTTCATATAACAATCTCCAATTCTGCCGGTATTTTACATGGCTATCGAAAAATTTGCCGATGAATGAACACGACATTCGAGGAAAACTTTGGGGGTTCTTCTGTGGGTGCGTTTGCGCTGCTCCACAACCGCCGCTGCTTAAGCTCCCGTTTAATACTGGCCGCCCTAACTTGCGTACGCGTAATAGGCATAATGTTAGACGCTTACCCTAAACCCTATGCACGGTCGACGCTTGCATTGTATGGGTGCAAATTGGCCGTAATTTTTGGCCATGCCCGCAAACGCAGGTGTGCATTTGTGGGTGCCCACCAAGGCTTCAGAAACACCAAGCTTCGGCATTCGCAAGCGTGACGGAACGGGAGGTGTGTGAGGATTTTACTCTCTCCCCGAGTAGCCGTGCGCGAATACGGGGATCCATTTGTGGGTTTAAGCAAGGAGCCTGGGTATTTACACCCTAGGTAGGCCTCTAGAGCGGTTCGCTGCTGTGATGAGTCAGGTTGAGCACGAGTTGAACGCGAGTGGTGCATGCGCTGCGTGGCTCTAGCGAGGGGTAAACATGATAACGCGGCTGTTAACTTTGCGAGCTAATGGAGCAATGTTTTTTGGGGGGGGGAGTTGATGCACCGACGGCTGACTGGTGCATAAGGTTTAAGTATAAGCTTGGTGGCTAGAGCACTATCTTAGCTTTGTTTTTAGCAATAGTAGATTCACCTATGCCCTTCACAGCGGTTAACTCTTCGGCAGACTTGAATTTACCATTGGCTTTTCGGTAAGCCACTATAGCCTCTGCTTTTGTTAAACCAACACCGTTCAATACTTCGGCAATGGTGGCGGCATCGGCCTTGTTTATATTCACCTTTGCGGCTGGCATTTCTGCAACCGGCTTTTTAGCCTCTGCTTTTGCAGCTGTCGCGGTGCCAAAAGGTGCGCCCACGAGCAAGCAGATAACGGCCACAGCCAGCATGGCGTTATACAACTTATGGCTAATGCGGTTTTGAATTGCGTTTACAACGGTTCCATTTGTCATTTCGATCTCCTGAATGGGTTAAGTAATTCATTCTTGATTTTGCGACCCTTGGCCACGGAGAGAACTTTAAAAAAATAACGGCTTTTTGTCTTGCCGACTTGGCACATAAAGTTTGTAGGAAATAAACGGCGCCGGGTGTAGGTTTTTTCTGGATAAGGGGAGGTAGGGGGTTGTTTTGCAACGGTATGGTGGGGGTTGCTGCACAACGGTACGGCCTTCGGCCTACTGGTGCGCTGCTTTGCCGCTTCTGAAAAAAATGGGGGGAGTTGTTTTGCAGCGGAGCGCCTTTGGTTGGGGGCGCTTCGCTGCGGTTGCGGGTTTTACAGCTTTTTTGCTTCCCAGTGGGGGAAGTGTTTGCGGACTAGTGTGTTTAGTTCTAGTTCAAACTCTGAATATTGCGCTGCATTCTGCTGTTTGGCTTCCAGGGCTTCTATGACCATACCCGCACCGACCGTTATGTTGCTTAGGCGGTCAATAATAATGAAGGCACCGGTTGCGCGGTTTTGTTGGTAGGGGTCTACCACAACCTTTTGCTCTAGCTGAATATCTACCACTGCAATATCGTTGAGATCCATTGCCTCTACTTCGGACTTGTCGAAGGTGTTGACGTCTATACGGTATTCAATGTCGGACACGTTGCCGGGGGTTACCTTGCCAGCAAACTTAAAGAAGTACTGCTTACCGGGCTTTAATGCGGTTTCAGACATCCATACTAAATGGGCGCGCATACGGTCTGAAAATGTAGGGGTTGTATTTGCGTGAACCAGCATATCGCCACGGCTAATGTCGATTTCAGTTTCCAGCGTGAGTGTTACCGACTGGCCGACGAAGGCTTTTTCCAGTTCTTGCTCATAGGTTACTATCGATTTTATACGGCTGGTTTTTTCCGACGGGTACACTTTTACTTCATCGCCTTTTTTCACCACACCGGATGCAACGGTTCCACAGAAACCTCGAAAGTCTAGGTTCGGGCGGTTAACGTATTGCACGGGGTAACGAAATTCTTGCGTGTTTTTATCTTCTGCAATAACGACCGTTTCAAGAATTTCCATTAGCGACTGCCCTTTATACCAAGGCGAGCGCTCACTTTTATTCACAACATTGTCGCCCTCTAGGGCCGACATAGGCACAAAGTGGAGTTCTGCCGCATTCAGTGATTTTGAAAGCTGTAGATAGTCCGCTTTAATCTCTTCGAATTTCTTCTGGTCGAAATCTACCAAGTCCATTTTATTAATGGCGACTACCACATGCTTAATACCCAACAGCGATGCGATATAAGAATGACGACGTGTTTGGGTTTGCACGCCGTAACGGGCGTCGATAAGAATAATGGCTAAATCGCAGGTGGATGCACCGGTTGCCATGTTACGGGTGTACTGCTCGTGCCCTGGGGTATCGGCAATAATAAATTTGCGTTTGGCGGTAGAGAAATAACGGTATGCCACATCAATGGTTATACCTTGCTCACGCTCGGCTTGCAGTCCATCAACCAACAACGCCAAATCTACCTTCTCTCCAGTAGTGCCGTGCTTCGTGGAATCCGAGGTAACGGCTGCCAGCTGATCTTCATAAATCATTTTGGAGTCGTGCAACAGACGGCCAATTAATGTTGATTTGCCGTCATCCACGCTGCCACAGGTAAGAAAACGCATTAACTCTTTGTGTTCGTGTTGCGCGAGGTAGGCGTCGATATCTGTTTCAATTAAATCTGATTGATGGGACATGGGTAAAAAATTTCTCCGAAATTTGGTGCGCCGCTACGCGGCTGCTAGAGCGCTTCGCTTCTGGTGCGGGCTGCGCCCTGCTAGAAAGGCGTTTTCTGTCTTCCAGAAGAGGGCTTGCGACCGCTTCAGACTCCAGAAGCGGTGTGCCGGCGCTCAACGCTACGCGTTTATATTAAAAATACCCTTCTTGCTTTTTCTTTTCCATGGAACCGGAGGAATCGTGGTCGATGACCCGGCCCTGGCGCTCCGATGTTTTGGTCAACAGCATTTCCTGAATAATTTCCGGTAGCGTTGTTGCTGTAGATTCAACGGCGCCGGTAAGTGGGTAGCAACCCAGTGTACGGAAACGCACCATTTTTTCTTCAATTTTATCGTTTTCGCCTATTGGCATACGCTCGTCGTCTACCATTATGAGCACACCGTCTTTTTCTACGACTGGGCGTTTGGCGGCAAAGTAAAGCGGTACGATTGGTATGCCTTCTAAATGAATGTATTGCCAAATATCCAATTCTGTCCAGTTAGACAGCGGGAATACCCGAATACTTTCACCTTTATCGACCTTGCCGTTATACAAGTTCCATAACTCTGGACGCTGACTTTTTGGGTCCCAGCGGTGGTTCTTGTCACGGAAGGAATACACTCGCTCTTTTGCGCGAGACTTTTCTTCGTCGCGCCTGGCACCACCAAATGCCGCATCAAAACCGTGCTTGTCCAGTGCCTGCTTAAGCCCCTGGGTTTTCATTATATCGGTATGCTTTGCACTGCCGTGGGTAAAGGGGCCAACGCCCATGTCTACGCCGTCTTGGTTTATGTGAACAATTAAGTCCCAACCCAAGTCTTTAATGCGTTGCTCTCGAAACTGGATCATTTCCTTAAATTTCCAGGTGGTATCCACATGCATTAAGGGGAATGGCGGCTTTCCGGGCGCGAAGGCTTTCATGGCCAGGTGCATCATTACCGCGGAGTCTTTACCCACGGAGTAAAGCATTACCGGATTATCGAATTCGGCGGCAACTTCTCGAATGATGTGAATGCTCTCTGCCTCAAGCTGCTTGAGGTGAGTCATGCTGTATTCTGTAGACATTAAAATTAGCCCTGACTAATACAAATCTGTTTGTGTTCAGAAAATTTCGGCGATTATAGCGGCTTAGTCGATAAATTTAATAACTTTTTACGTCTAAGCTTATTCCCACCTTTTTCGCCAGCTCCACAAAGTTGGGGAACGATGTGGATACGTTTGCACAATTGTTCACCTCAATCGCACCGGTAGCGCGCAGGCCAGCAATGGTAAACGACATGGCAATGCGGTGGTCATGGAAGCTTTCGACCTTGCCGCCCGTAAGCTGGCCGCCGGTAACAATAATGCCGTCGGGTGTGGATTCACACTCAATGCCAAGGTTGGCCAAGCCATCGGCCATCGCTTGAATGCGGTCGGTTTCTTTCACCCGTAACTCTTCGGCACCGGTAACCACGGTTTTACCTTCGGCACAGGCAGCCGCTATTAACAGAGCGGGGAATTCGTCGATGGCCAGAGGCACTTGGTCTTCTGGTACTTGAATGCCTTTCAGTGGTGCGTATTGCACGCGGATATCGGCCACGGGCTCGCCACCCACTTCGCGCTCATTCTGCAGCGACAGGTTTGCGCCCATAAGCTTGAGAATATTGATAACACCAATACGCGTTGGGTTTACGCCAACGTGGGTAAGGGTAATATCGGACCCCGGCGATATAGCGGCGGCCACCATATAGAAAGTGGCCGAGGAAATGTCCGCCGGAATATCAATATCGGTTCCGGTAAGCTTACCGCCGGGTTTCACTGATACAGCATTACCTTGACGCTCAACCCCGTAACCAAACCCCTGAAGCATACGTTCGGTATGATCGCGCGTGGGCGCCGGCTCGGTAACACGGGTTTCACCTTGAGCATACAGCCCTGCTAATAGCAGGCAAGATTTAACCTGTGCGCTGGCCATAGGCATATCGTACTGGATACCCTTCAGGTTTGCGCCGCCGTGAATTTTTAACGGTGGACGACCTTCTTCGGCTGTGCCAATTATGGCTCCCATTTCGCCTAGCGGCTTGGCCACGCGGTTCATCGGCCGCTTGCTTAGCGAAATATCGCCGGTTAGCTCGCTGTCGAACGATTGCCCCGCGAGTATGCCCGAGAGCAAGCGCATAGAGGTGCCCGAGTTACCGACGTACAGCGGCCCTGTTGGCTTTTGTAGCCCGTTTAAGCCTACGCCATGCACGGTAACGCTGCCGTTATCTGGGCCTTCGATTACCACGCCCATATCACGGAATGCCTGCAGGGTAGCCAGTGCATCTTCGCCCTCCAGAAAGCCTTTAATGTTGGTGGTACCCTCTGCGAGGGAGCCCAACATAATGGATCGATGGGAAATGGATTTATCGCCGGGGACACGAATACGACCTTTTACGGTTCCACCGGGAGCCACTGTGTAAACAATATTTTTTTCTTCGGAGTTCTGCATAGTTTTAAGGTAAGCGGAGTGCTCTAGCATTTTGGTGAATCGGTCCCGTGCAAATTTTGCGCGGGTAAAAACACCGGTAATTTCAGTTGCATTCTCTTCTTCAATGGCCGCGCGCAAACGCCCCAAGTTGGAAGAAAACAGATCAATAGCGTCTAATACGCTTTTTTTATTTGCGAGCATTATATCTCGCCACATAATCGCGTCGCTGGAGGCGATACGCGTAAAATCTTTAAACCCGCCCGCCGCATAACGAAAAATATTTTCATTTTGACTGTCGTGGGCTAGGGTATCGACAAGCGAAAAAGCGATAACGTGGGGTAAATGGCTGGTAGCCGCCAAGACAATATCGTGGTCTTGCACCCCCATTTCCAGCACTTCGGCCCCAACCAGTTCCCACATGAAACGTACGGCTTTGACCGCATCGGCATTATTCTCTGGTACCGGCGTGAGAATGACGCGATGATTATGATACAAGTCGGGGTTAGAAGCTTCTACACCACTTTGTTCCGACCCGGCAATGGGGTGACCCAATACAAAATTTGCGGGGTATTTACCGTAAATACTTTGCACATCGATTAAAACACTGCCTTTTACACTGGCGCCGTCGGTAATAATAACCTCGGGGCCAACACACGCTTTTAGCTCGTTCAGAATTTTGGCAACGGTAAGCGTTGGCACGGCAATAAAAATAATATCATTACGCCCCAACTGCCCGGCTATTTGCTCTACGCCGGTAACGGCTTCGTCGACAATGCCCATTGCCATAGCCTGCTCACAGGTTTCCTCTCTGCGAGCAACGCCAATGACTTTTTGACAAGCACCCGACTGCTTCAAAGCCGCGGCTAAACTACCGCCAATGAGGCCTAAACCAACAATTACGACTTTATTTAATTCGGTCATGGCTAATCAGGTACTCAATAATATCGGCTACACATTCGGCAACGGATTTTTCTTCTGTATTTAACGTTAGCTCAGGTGCTTGTGGTGCTTCGTAGGGTGAATCTATGCCCGTAAAGTGTTTTATTTCACCTTTTCTCGCACGCTTATATAAACCCTTCGGGTCGCGACCTTCACAGATATTAAGCGGCGCGGACATGTGAATTTCAACAAACTCCCCCTGCGGGAACAAATCGCGTGCTATTTGTCTGTCGGAGCGGAAAGGCGAAATAAAAGCGCTTAATACAATAAGCCCTGCATCAACAAATAATCGCGACGCCTCGCCGATACGACGTATATTTTCTTCTCTGTCTTTGTTGCTAAAGCCAAGGTCTTTATTTAAACCATGGCGTACATTATCGCCGTCTAGCAAATAAGTGCGCTGCCCACGTTTATGTAACGCACACTCTAAGCCATTGGCGATAGTCGATTTACCCGAACCACTCAGCCCCGTAAACCATATTAAACAGGGCTTCTGTTCGTTCAGTTCCGCGCGCATTTGTTTGGTAACGGCAAGATTTTGCCAAACGATATCAGTCATAACGTTATCCGGTTATAGGAAACCGACTAAAGAACGCCCTTAGGGTAAGAGCCCAGAATTTTCAGGTCTGACACTCTTTGCCCTACTTCGGCAAGCGCCGCCTGAACCACTGAGTCTGTTACGTGGCCTGAGAAATCAATAAAAAAGACGTAATTCCATGTGCCTGTTGGTGATGGGCGCGTTTCAACGCGCGTGAGGTCTATGCCGTGCCGATGGAACGGCTCGAGCAGCTCGTGCAGGGCGCCCGGCTCGTTGCGGGTGGATACCACCAACGATGTTTTGTCGTCGCCACTGGGCCCTACATCCTCGGAACCAATAATAAGAAAGCGTGTGGAGTTGTCGGGCTGGTCTTCAATATTTTGTGCGTAGCTGTTTAAGTCGTATAAATCTGCGGCAATTTCACCGGCTATGGCAGCAGCATTCCACTCGCCTTTTACTCTACGCGCCGCTTCTGAATTGCTGTTAACGGCAATTCTTTCGGCGCCGGGGAAATGTACGTCGAGCCATTTACGGCACTGAGACAACGACTGGGCGTGGGAGTACACGCGCGAAATATTCTCTACCCGTGTTACATCGGCCACTAAAAAATGGTGGTGTATACGTAAAACCACATCACCACAAATTTTTACGTTACTGTTTAAAAAGTTGTCGAGCGTATGGGTAACCACACCTTCGGTAGAATTTTCTACGGGTACAACGCCGTAGTGAGCAGCACCGGAAGCTACTTCGCGAAACACTTCATCGATAGCGGAAAGCGATACGGTTTTGGCAGAATGGCCAAAATGTTTGAGCGCAGCCTGCTGGGTATAGGTTCCTTCTGGGCCAAGATACGCAACCTTTACCGGGCACTCTAACGCTAAACACGCCGACATAATTTCGCGAAACAGACGCGCGTATTCTTCGTCGTGAAGCGGGCCTTGGTTTCGTTCCATGGCCTTGCGCAATACTTGCGCTTCCCGCTCGGGACGGTAGAAATGCGCAACATCTTCGCCGGAATAACGTTTTTTAATTACCGCCACTTCCTGGGCGCAACGAGCGCGATCGCTGATTAACTCACCGATCTTTTCGTCAACCGCGTCTATCTTGTCGCGCAGTAGCAACAGCTCTTGCATTTCTGCGCTCTGGTCCGATTCGTTACTCACTCGTCACTCATTTTGTTAGCTATTAACCCGGTTAACCCATACACCATAAGCTGTTTTAGCTTGTGACGCTGGCAATGTGCAATCAACTCAGGGCGCACATTGCGCCTTGGGTTGTTGGACTATTCGCCTTCGTCGCCAGCTTCGGAGTCGTCGTCTGCGACGACATCATCCAGCTGCTCGGCGATACGCGCAACTCCGACGATATGCTCACCCTCTTTCACTCGAATTAAGCGAACGCCTTGGGTGTTTCGTCCGAGTACCGATATTTCATCGCCGCGGGTTCGTACCAGTGTTCCCTGATCCGAAATCAACATGATTTCATCGCCGTCAAAAATTTGCGTTGCCCCCACCAATTCGCCATTGCGATCACTGGTTTGCATAGCAATTACACCTTGCGCACCACGCCCCTTGGTTGGGAAGTCGGCAACATTGGTGCGTTTGCCGTAACCATGGGCGCTAACGGTGAGTACTTTACCGTCTTCAGCAGGAATAAGCATGGCGATTACATGGTGCTCTTCCGACATGCGAATACCGCGTACACCCCGAGAAACACGACCCATTGAACGAACCTGAGCCTCGGCAAAACGAACGCCTTTACCACTGGAACTAAGCAGCATAATGTCTTTTTGACCATCGGTAATAGCTGTACCCACTAGGTGGTCACCTTCTACCAGATCAATTGCACGCAAGCCAACGGAGCGAGGGCGAGCGAACTGAGACAATGGTGTTTTCTTTACGGTTCCGTTGGAGGTTGCCATTACAATAAATTGGTCATCATCGAACTCGCGTACCGGCAAAATTGAGGTAATACGTTCACCTTCATCAAGCGGCAACAAATTCACCATAGGCCGACCACGGGATTGACGCCCGGCAACGGGAATTTGGAATACTTTCAACCAAAATACTTTACCGGCATTAGTGAAGCACAACAGGTAAGCGTGAGTACTGGCAATGAGCATATGCTCAACAAAATCTTCATCTTTTACCGATGTTGCTGCCTTACCCATACCGCCTCTACGCTGTGCTTGGTAGGCGTCCAACGGTTGGGTTTTAGCATAGCCACCGTGGGAGATGGTAACTACGCGATCTTCTTCTGTAATCAGGTCTTCAACGGTGAGGTCTAGCTGGGAGTGCTGAATTTCAGTACGACGTTCATCGCCGTATTCCTCTTTAATGGCTTCCAGCTCTTCGCGGATAACTTCCATCAAGCGAAGCGGGTTGCCAAGAATTTCGAGGTATCCGGTAATAAGTAAAAGCTTTTCTTCGTATTCGGCCAGTAGCTTATCGTGCTCCATACCGGTAAGACGATGCAGTTGGAGATCTAGAATGGCTTTTACTTGGCGAGGCGAAAGGTAGTATTCCCCCTCTCCACGCTTCCCATATTCTTCACCTAAGTCGTCGGGCTTACAGGCGTCTTCTCCTGCGCGCTCCAAAAACTGGCTAATGGCACCGGTCGGCCAGCCTCGCGCCAGCAACGCTTCTCGCGCTTCGGCAGGGCTTGAAGAGGCCTTGATTAAGGTAATAACTTCGTCAATGTTAGCAATAGCAACGGCTAAACCTTCTAGCACATGACCACGCTCACGCGCTTTACGCA
Source organism: Teredinibacter franksiae (assembly GCF_014218805.1). Taxonomy (NCBI): domain Bacteria; kingdom Pseudomonadati; phylum Pseudomonadota; class Gammaproteobacteria; order Cellvibrionales; family Cellvibrionaceae; genus Teredinibacter; species Teredinibacter franksiae. Next base: position 693,610 of record NZ_JACJUV010000001.1, read on the forward strand.
GCAGGTATACGGTACGACGTGTAACCACTTCGCGGCGATGCTTGACAAAGTATTCAAGCATTTCCTTGAGGTTAAGCACCCGAGGCTGATCGTTAACCAGCGCTACAACGTTGATGCCGAATACACTTTGCAACTGGGTTTGAGCGAACAGGTTGTTCAACACAACATCGCCCATTTCGCCGCGTTTAATTTCAATCACTACGCGCAAACCGTCTTTGTCGGACTCGTCGCGTATTTCAGAAATACCTTCTAGCTTCTTATCTTTTACCAGCTCGGCAATTTTTTCGATAAGCCGGGCTTTGTTAACCTGATAAGGTATTTCGTTGATGATGATGGTGTCGCGGCCAGTTTTTGCGTCGGTTTCGACATCGGCCTTAGCGCGCACATAAATGCGCCCACGCCCGGTTCGATACGCCTGAAGAATACCGGCCCTACCATTAATAATACCCCCCGTTGGGAAATCTGGCCCGGGGATATATTCCATCAATTCATCGATGGTTAAATCGGGGTTATCAATTAGGCCAAGACACCCCGATACAACCTCTCGCAAATTATGCGGTGGGATATTGGTGGCCATACCCACGGCAATACCCGAGGAGCCGTTAACCAACAGATTAGGTACTCGCGTAGGCATAACCGCCGGAATGTGTTCGGTACCATCGTAGTTGGGTACGAAATCGACCGTTTCTTTATCCAGGTCCGCAAGCAGATCGTGTGCAATCTTCTTCATGCGAATTTCGGTGTATCGCATGGCTGCAGCGCTATCACCGTCAACGGAGCCGAAGTTACCCTGACCATCTACCAGCGTATAACGCAGCGAAAACGGCTGAGCCATACGTACAATGGTGTCGTATACCGCAGAATCACCGTGGGGGTGATACTTACCGATTACGTCGCCCACTACACGTGCAGACTTTTTATAGGGTTTGTTCCAGTCGTTGTTGAGTTCGCTCATCGCGAATAGTACTCGACGGTGTACCGGTTTAAGACCATCGCGGACATCTGGCAAAGCCCGCCCAACAATTACGCTCATTGCGTAGTCGAGGTAGGATTGCTTGAGTTCGTCTTCGATGCTTACGGGAAGGATTTCTTTTGCAATATCGCCCATGTATGTCTCACCCGCTAAGCGGGAATTGCCTTATTGTTGTTGGTTGCCCCGTAGAGAGGAAACTACGCTCAAATAAACGGCGAATACTACCATAAAATCAATATGATAAGCACACCCAGCCGTCGTCACAGACCATAATTTTGCGGGTATACTGGCAGCCCCCCGCCGTGTCCAATTAATCCACCGGTATTCTGTGTGCGCTGTAACAGCTTTTATGGGTATACGTTATGGGGAATTAGAGTGAATTACCTTAGATTACAGGGCATTATCGCCAAATATTACTGGGGTCGAGCGCGTACTGTTATGCTCCCGGCGCCAGCGCTGTGCTAAGGCGCGCATAACTAAGCGCAATTCATTACGAGACTTTTCAACACTAAACACCGGAAATTACACGACTTCTGGCTACCAAAGTCCTCGCAATAACCGGGGGCTAACCGAACAGAAACTCCTGTTCAAGCAACAAACGATAGGCAGTTCGCACATATTATGACCAGCAAGCCCTCAGCAGACCTCTCCCTCAATGCATCCTGGATCGTCCCCGTTGTACCCAAAGGCCGAGTTTTTCACAACTGCAGCCTGCTTATTAAAGACGACACTATTCTCGGCATTACACCCACGGACAATGTGAACGAACAATATGCCGTAGAAAAGCACATTGACCTGGGAGAACAATTGCTAATGCCTGGGCTGATTAACTGCCACGGTCACGCAGCCATGAGCTTATTGCGCGGTTATGCGGATGACTTGCCACTCGATACTTGGCTAAAGCAGCACATCTGGCCAGCGGAGACACGCTGGGTAAATGAAGATTTTGTCGCGGACGGTACTCGACTCGCCATTGCAGAAATGCTGCTCTCGGGTACAACCTGCTTTTCCGATATGTACTTTTTCCCCGAAACAGCCGCAAGAATCGCCCGCGATACCGGCATGCGCTGTCAAATTACTTTTCCGGTACTCGACTTCGCCAATAATTGGTCGCGTGATGCCGACGACGCTATCCATAAAGGCTTGCAGTTGCGGGATAAATACCGCTCACACCCACGTGTGGAGATTGGCTTTGGGCCACATGCACCTTATACGGTATCCGATGCAGCCCTGCGCCGCATTGCCACTTACGCCGAAGAGTTGCAGGCACCGGTGCAAATACATCTGCACGAAAATGCTTCAGAAATTTCGGCTTGCTTAGAAAACTCGAAGAAAAGACCCCTAGAGCGGTTAAACGAACTCGGGCTTATTTCACCGCTGACCCAGTGCGTGCACATGACCCAGCTAGACAAAACCGATTTAGATATACTAAAAACAAACGGTGCGCACGTTATTCACTGCCCACAATCCAACATGAAACTTGCCAGCGGCACCTGCCCTAGCGCACGATTACTGGCGGAAGGTATAAATGTTGCGTTGGGCACCGACGGTGCGGCCAGCAATAACGACCTGGATATGTTTGCCGAGCTGCAAACCGCTGCGCTGCTGGGCAAGCATGCCGCGGGTGACCCAGGGGCTGTAGATGCCCAAACAGCGCTGGAGATGGCCACTATAAACGGTGCCAAAGCCATGGGTATTGAGCACAGGACAGGCTCCCTTGAAGTGGGCAAGCAGGCCGATATTATTGCTATCGACTTTTCATCGTTACCTGCACTGCCGCTCTATCACCCGCTCAGTCAACTGGTTTACACCGGCTCCGGCAGTCGGGTATCCAATGTTTGGGTTGCCGGAGAGCAATTATTGAACAACTTTACCCTCGCCACAAAAATTGGGCCTGAAGAAATAAAAAACGTAGCACTTAAATGGCAAAACACTATTCAGACTTCCCGTGGACAAACCGCATGACCGTAAATACCGCGCACCAAAACGTAGACCCATCCGAAATTGCCAAATTCGAAAGAATGGCAAGCCGCTGGTGGGACATGAATGGCGAGTTCAAACCGCTGCATGACATTAACCCTCTGCGAGCCAACTACATTGATGAACGCGCAAAGGTTGCAGAAAAAAAAGTCGTGGATATTGGCTGTGGCGGTGGAATTTTGTGCGAAGCACTGTACCAACGCGGCGCCGAGGTTACCGGTATAGACATGGGCCAGGCACCCCTCGAAGTGGCAAAACTGCATGCATTAGAATCTGGCGCTTCCGTAAACTATATACAATCCACGGCCGAAGCCGTTGCCGAAACCCAAGCCGGTGCATTTGATATTATCACCTGCTTAGAAATGCTTGAGCATGTGCCAGACCCAGCCAGCACTATTAAAGCCTGCGCAGCACTTGCAAAAAGTGGTGGCGATATTTTTTTCTCGACCATTAACCGCAACCCTAAGGCCTACGGTTTTGCGATTTTAGGTGCAGAATACCTACTGAAACTATTACCTAAGGGTACCCATGAATACAGCAAATTTATTCGCCCCTCGGAATTATGTGATTGGGTACGTGATGCCGGGCTGGTGGTAAACGATATGTGCGGTATTACCTACAACCCTATCACCAAAAAATATCGTCTTAACCCCGATGATGTTGATGTGAATTACTTAGTGCATGCCCGCAAGCCATGACCTTAAAAGCTGTATTTTTTGACCTAGATGGCACACTTCTAGACACCGCACCCGATTTAGCCCATGCGCTAAATAAGTTGCTGACGGCCGAAGGTAGAGCGCCACTTAAGTATCACGCCATCCGTAAGGTGGTATCTGACGGCGCCAACGCCATGCTCAAGCTCGCCTTCAAACTGCAACCGGATGAGCCCGGCTTTGACAGGCTACGCTCATCACTGCTGAGCTTCTACTTGCAGGATTTGGCCGCCAGCACCAAGCCCTTTGCCGGTATAGAAGCACTACTCCAACAACTGTCACAGGCGGGTATTAGCTGGGGAGTTGTAACCAATAAGCCATGGGCCTATACCGAACCCCTCATGGCGGCTTTTCGTTTTGCCAGTGACCCCATTGCGGTTATATGCCCGGAGCATGTCGGAGAACGAAAACCCGCGCCAGAATCACTGCTGCTCGCTTGCCAGCAAGCCAACTGCTGCCCGGAGGATGCCCTCTATATTGGCGACCATCTGCGGGATATTCAGTGTGGTATCAATGCTGGCATGCCAACCATCGCGGTTGGTTATGGCTATATAAATGACAATGATCATCACGAAAGCTGGAATGCTAGCCATTCTGTGAACAAGGCCAAAGAGATTTGGCCTATCCTTAAAACATACTTGTAGCTCGTTCCAGCAAGGAAAAATGCATGACAAACGCTAAAAAGCTGGTGGAGTACCAGCCACCCGCCGATTTATTACGCGATAAAATTATTGTGGTTACCGGTGCCGGCGACGGTATTGGCAAAGCCGCCTCACTCGCATTCGCGGCCGCCGGGGCAACCGTTGTGCTTATGGGTAGAACCCTGGCCAAACTGGAAGCGGTTTACGATGAAATTGAAGTGGCGGGCCACCCCATGCCTGCGATCATACCCATTAACTTCGAGGGTGCTGCTGAACAAGATATTATTGAAGTGGCCAATGTGCTCGGGGATGAATTCGGCCAAATCGATGGCCTTCTGCACAATGCCAGCGAACTGGGCCCAAGAACGCCCATTTCCAATTACCCTTTGGAGCAATGGCAAAAAATACTGCAGGTAAACGTTACCGCGCCGTTTGTGCTCACTAAAGCGCTTACTCCCCTACTGCTAAAATCGAGTAGTGCGAGTATTATTTTTACCGGTTCTGGCGTTGGCCTGCATGGGCGGGCTTATTGGGGCGCTTATGCGGTCTCCAAAGGCGCGGTCGAAAACCTTATGCAAACACTGGCCGACGAATTCGACGGCAAAGACAATATACGCGTTAACTCTATCAACCCTGGTGCAACCCGCACGCGCATGCGCGCCACGGCTTACCCAGCAGAAGACCCTTCAACGCTGAAAGCACCTGAAGACATTATTAACCGGTATTTGTTTTTAATGGGGAAGGACAGCGAAGGTATTTCAGGTCAGCAATTTGATGCGCAACCGAAATAGAATGATAAGACCTCTATAAATTCAACCCCGGATCGGCGCAAGCAAATCTGGGGTTGATTTTAGGCCACCTCTAATTCCATTAACTCTAATTCCATTAACTCTAATTCCATTAACTCTAATTCCATTAACTCTAATTCCATTAACTCTTCTTGAGTTCTTTATATTCACGGATGACCTGATTAAAACTTTCGGCGTAGGTCTCTAGGTCTTTTATCACATTGCGCTGTTTAGCCGTATTGTAGTTACTGCAGGATACATATTTTTGCATCGCGTTCACATATGCGGTTACTTCGTTTTTGGCTTTTACCATTTGCGCAGAAACAGCATTTGCAGGGTCGGGAAAATCGCTTGGTTTTGCGGGCTCTTCGCAGGCCATGCTGCTATTCGAAATGACTGCAGCAACTAGCACCGACGCCAAACATAAGAATGCGCGTAAAGACTTAGGGTGTTGTTTCATTTGAGTACCTCAACATATATTAATTAAATTCGAAATCGTCCTACAAGTTCCATCATTTCTGCGGCACTGCTGGAAACGGCGGCGCTATTAGCAGACATACTGCTGGAACTTTCAGCGGTACGAGCAGCAACGCTCGATACACTGTTAACATTTTGATCTATTTGCATGGCCGCAGCGCTTTGCTGCTCTGTAGTTGCGGCAATTTGATTTGTTCTATCACGTATGCTGCTTACAATATTGGTAATATTGTCCAGCGCCTCAGACGCCTGCCCGGCTTTTTCAACTGTGCGATCCGCCGCTTCTGTTCCGGCGCTCATCATTTCCACAGCCTTGTGCGCGCCAGCCTGCAAGCGCTCAATCATTTCCTGAATTTCGGTGGTAGAGCTTTGCGTTTTGGATGCCAGTGTGCGTACTTCATCTGCCACTACGGCAAACCCACGCCCCTGTTCACCGGCGCGTGCAGCTTCAATTGCCGCGTTTAGCGCAAGTAGATTGGTTTGCTCGGCAATTCCACGAATAACATCCAGCACCGAACCAATACCGACGGTTTCTTGCTGTAAGGTCTCTATCACCTGTGAAGAACTTTTAATGTCGTGAGAAAGGTTTTGAATTTGCTGCTTGGTGCCATCAACAATACCTTTGCCACTTTCAGCGGCCGAATCTGCCTCGGAGGCACTTACAGCAGCCTCGTTTACACTGCGAGTAACGTCCTGAATAGCGCTGGACATCTCGTTTACCGACTCCACAACCTGCTGAATGTCCGTTTGCTGTGCTCGACTAGCACACTCATTTTCTTGAGACATACTCACCAAACGGGATGACTCTTTGTCAACAGAACCGGCTATGGTTACAACGTTGCCAATAATGGATTGCAACTGTTCAATAAAGGAGTTGAAGCATCGGGCTAATTCAGAAACTTCATCGCGCCCATCTTCGGGTAGCCTTCGTGTTAGATCGCCCTCGCCTTCAGATATATCGCGTAGGGCTAAAACAATACGGTTAACCGGTTTAACGATGCCCGCTTGAACCATGTAGGCGATACCCGCAGAAACCAAGCTAACCAGTAACACTACCCAAATGGCATCAATTACCATGCTGTCAATCGTTTCTTCAACCTCGGCAAAATCAATGTGCATGGAAATTAAACCAATACGATTTCCCTGGGAGAGTATTTCTTCAGTCATCACCACCCCCCCATCAACAGTTTCTATGCCTACAGGGTTAGGAGAGGACGGCAAGCGGCTTTGACTTTCGTTTAGAATGTAGGAAGCAAATGGTTTGTCGTCGACATACACCCTTGCGGCAAATACTCGCGGGCTTACCTTTAACGCTGCAAGCGATGCCTCCACCGTCGTAACATCTTCAAAACTAATCGCGCCCTCACTCGCATGTCCAAGCACTTGTGCAAGCGTTTGAGTATCTTCAAGAATGGCCGACTCAAGCGTTTCGATACCGGAACGGACACTAACAAAGGTGCTAACGATAACCGCAAACACACAGGTAACTGTTACGCTGAGCAATATTTTTAACTTCAGAGAGAAGTTCATGAAAACACCTTTAATATTGGCGCTTTGTGTAAAACAGCAGAGGCCAAGTTAAATTTTGATGGGTTCTGTGAGGCTCCAAAAAAACTTTAGATACTCCTAATAAGAACGCGCGCATTAAACAACAGTAGAACTTTTAACGCCAACCAAACGGACAAACAAAACTAAAATATTCTTGATAGCTAAAAATCTAGCATGAACAAGCATAAAAAAAATAAGAGTCCAGCATTTTTTATGAACAATTTATATAACAACACCTAAATAGCCGTGATTCATGTGAATTCGCGGAACAAAGGGCCCTAGCCCAATTCAACACTTTGCCTGCCGATTTATTCGATTTCGGAATCCGTACTCCACGGCCATACCTTGAAATACTGTAAAAGGGATTTTTCCCCGTCTTCAGTTTGCGCTTGCGTTGCTGTTTGCGAAGACTGTGGACCATTTTTACTATCGACCGCCTTGGCAGCGTCCTCAGCAGGAAGAATTGCACTCGCATCTGTTTGCGGTGTGGCCTGAATATAAGCCTGATGGAGGTCGGCTGTTGAAACGAGAGCTTGGCTATTGCCAAAGTAGCGGGAGGTTTGAGCTTGCGAGTAGTCGTCGCGCCAATGTTTTCTCAACAATTGCTTCTCAAATAAAATATGCAGGTACTCTACTTCGCTGTGCTTACCATCAATACGCATTACGACCAAAAAATCAGCATGCTTGTGGTCTGTACGACTTAATCGATAGTTAAATATTTGTTTCGAATCTGGCCCCTGCTGAACACTCTCAGGATCACCTAACTGGGACAACACCCAGCTCTGCGACGTTTTACTGCGATGAAGGTCGTTAAAAAATGATTCGGGCAATCGGCCTTCGTCATCAATATAGGCCGTTTTATTATAGAAAGAGCAGCCAGAAAGAAGTAAGGCGACCCCAAAAAAGAGGTACAGACGGCTACGCAACATGGTGCTGACTAGCCCGGCCGTATAGCATTTGCATAAGATCAACTTCGGAAACGGACAGACCACTACTGGCTGCCACTGCGCGGGAATCCAGCCCCTGCTCTATCAGTTTTTGAGCTTGAGAATAGGAAAACTCCAAATCCTGCTGACGGATATCCTGTTGCTGGTCCTGTAGGCTGCGGATTTTTTTCTCCAGCGCTAGCACGCGCTGACCGAACCCGAGTGAGCCCGAACTAATCAAAAATATTTTTTTCTCCAGCGCTTGAATATTGTCACCTAAGCGTACGATCATTCGACGCTGAGCGAAAATTTGCATAAGCAGTAAGGCAAGGGCAATACCCACAGTGGCTATTAAAAACAATACAGGCACGCCAGAGCCCATTAAATTTTCAGTGAACCACAGAGTCAGATATTCCACACTTATACACCTTCAATCTCTGCCCACTCGTCATCCGTCAATAATTTGTCGAGTTCAATAAGAATAAGCAGTTCGTTGTTTTTGTGACAAACCCCTTGAATAAACTTGGCACTTTCTTCATTTCCGACGTTTGGCGCGGTTTCAATTTCGGACTGACGCAGATAAACCACTTCTGCCACGCTATCGACCAGAATACCCACCACATGGGCATCGGCCTCGATAATGACAATACGTGTATTGTCCGTTACTTCTCCAGGCGGCAGCGCAAAGCGCTCGCGGGTGTCAATGACGGTAACAACATTGCCACGAAGGTTGATAATGCCAATAACATAACTTGGCGCACCGGGTACTGGCGCGATCTCGGTATAACGCAGAACTTCCTGCACCTGCATAACATTTACACCGTAGGTTTCACCCGCCAGTTTAAATGTCACCCACTGTAGTACAGGATCTTCACTTGATTTATTAATACTCGAATTCGCTGCCATAGATAGTATTCCTTAATTTTTCCGCCGGGCAGGTGTCAAAATTCAACCACACGGCGTCAGATCTACCTTTTAATATAGTTAATTGCAGCTTCTATGCCAGCTAATCAATCAGTTTTTTAATTGCGGGCACCGTTATTAAGCTTTATCGCAAGCGGTTAGCATCGCGCCCATCTGCGGGATATCAATGAGCGCACACATGGCCGATTTAACCGTTCCTGCCAGCCAAGGGCGGCTAGTACGTGACGTTCGCCACTTAACTTCATCAGGATTGATCGAAATCGGTTGATTGACAACATCCACGGCCAATCCCCAGGGTAAACCATCGATGGAGATAACGTATTTGGCCGAATCTAGAAAACTATCCGAATACTTTTCAGGCATAACAAACAATGCCGTATTCACCGTTTTTATTTGCCCTTGTGGTGAGTTCAACAGCCCCATAAACCAATCGGTTTGACCAAAGATGGGCGTCAACTCTTCGCCTATCTTGACTATTTGCCCCAATGCTACCAACGGCACGGCTAGGGTTAACCCGGAAACATCAAACAACAGCACATCAAAACGCTCTTGCGCCCATTGAGGCCGACCGTCTTTGCCCCATTCCAACACCGAGTTAATGCTCTGTTCAAAGGCATGATCTACCGTACTTTCCTCGACAACGTCGACCGCGGTTTGGCCAATTTTTTCGCGCAGTAGCGCTTCCGCTTTGTCCTCCTCGGTGACCTCCGATTTTTTTTGTTCTGTCTTTTGTTCTGTCTTTGGCTGGGCCTGCTCTGGGGCAGCGGTAGTCACCTGCTGCGACAACAGCGCCTGTAATTGCGTGCGCTTAAGCACTTCAAGCTTGGCAAGGTCTGTATCGGGCTCTGAACTAACCGTTTTGGCAATTACACTTTTCTTTTGAGGCGCAGGCTTTAACGAAGGAGCATGCTCCGCTGACAGCTGCTGTTGGTTGTTTGCGTGGGGTTCTTCCTGTTTAACAGGATGTGGCGGCGCCTGGAGGGGAGCGATATCGGACTTAATACCCAGATCTGATTCCGTGAGTAAATCAGAAAAATAATCGAGTAATGGGTCATTATGTTTATTGCGGGTCATACGGCACCGTGAGCATCAATACTCGCCATTTCCGGCATGTTCTGATCGTTTAAAAACTGGTAAAGCGATTTGTAGGCCGCTACACCACGTGTTCCGTTGTCGAATAAATGCGGCGGCACTCCGGCTTTACTCGCATCGCGCAAGCGGGTATCTACGGGAATTTTTCCTGACCATACATCATCACCAAAATTGTTACGAATGGTACGTAAACTGGTTACGCTCGCTTGGGTTCTTCGGTCATACATGGTGCCGATAATGTGATATTTCAGTAGCTGTTGCCGCGATCGGCTCATCATATTTAACGTGTGTAATATTCTTTCCAATCCTTTTATCGCTAAAAATTCCGTCTGCACCGGAATAATTAAGCGACTGCAAGCGGCTATGGCATTTACCATTAAAACGCCTAGCTGCGGGGGGCAGTCAACTATGGCTAGGTCAAAATCGTTAAAGATGGCCGACAAGCTTTTGGATATGACTAGCCCCATACCGTCACCAATGGTTTTTCGTTCAAGCGTCGCCAGCAACGTTGAAGCCGGTAGTAGGCTTAACCCAGCGAACGGGGTCGGTATAATTATTTTTTCTACGAGGTTATGACTGATATTTTTTCGATTATCAAAAAGAGTAAAAGCCGAATCGGTAAGGGTATCCGGGTTTTGTCGAAAATAGCAGGATAGAGAACCGTGGGGGTCAAGGTCAATTAATAGTACGCGTTTGCCCGACTCAGCAGCTAAGCCGCCGAGGGCTACAGTAGTGGTGGTTTTACCGACTCCACCCTTTTGGTTGGCAACTGTCCAGACTTGCACTGAATAACTGTCTCACATTTAAGCTGACACTCGTACAAATACCATTGCGGAAATTTATTGCCGCTTCTATGGCATTAAGCACACCCTTTATCGTAAGAGCAATTCCCGTGCCCACAGCATTTTCACTCCGGCGTTCCCCTCCCCTTGGCGTCGCTGGTAAACAACAAACCACCACTGGGTAATTTAATCGGCTTCACCACATCATCGGCTTGTTGATTGTTCGGCGCTATATCCCCTTCAGCGGGCGGCGTGGGCAACTCCGGCTCTGCTGTAGCATCTACCTCACTCGGCATTCCCGAAGCAGCCATAAGCTCCTCTGCATCTTCTCGTGGCGCCAGCACTTGGCTCCTCGCTACCCTTAAAATAACTCTGCGATTGCTCGCTCTACCCTCGGCTGTGGCGTTATCCGCTACCGGCTGATATTCACCGTAGCCTATTGCCGACAATCGCGTAGGGTCTACACCCCCAAAGGCAAGAAGGTTTACCACCGCTACGGCTCTGGCTGAAGAAAGCGCCCAATTATTATCGAAATTTGCGTTGCGAATTGGAATGTTGTCGGTATGACCGCTAACCGCAATGGCGTTCTCGAACGGCGAAAGTGTATTGGCAAGCTGAGAAAATATGGCTATCGCCTCTGCGCTAGGGTCAGCACTTGCGCTGCTAAACAGTACATTGGCATTCAGCTCTATCTCAACCCAATCTTCATTTCCCCATACCGAAAGCGCGCCCTCTTTTAGTGAGCCCTGTAACAGCTCTGTTAGCTCGGTTTCTACCTGGGTTAATGGCGCTAACGTATCGAACCCGGCGTCTTCTTCACCAACCGGCGATTGACGGCTTTGAGAGAAAGCCGATTGTAAAGTGTCGGATAACACTCGGTATTTTTTCTCGTTAACCTGAGATACCGAATACATCACCACAAAAAAAGCAAACAGTAGCGTAATGAAATCGCTATACGAAACCAGCCAACGCTCATGATTGATTTTGGTTTCTATTGAAATTCGGCGTTTTAACATTTATCTCCCCTCCTGAGGTACTGTCAGTGGAGATACCCGCTCAGTTTCATCTCAATCGCACGTGGGTTTTCACCATCGGCAATGGCAATAATGCCTTCGATCAATAACTCGCGAAATTGGGACTGCTCTTTAATGCAGGCCTTAAGCTTATTCGCGATGGGAAGCAGTAACAGGTTGGCAAAAGCCACACCATAGATAGTCGCCACAAAAGCCACCGCGATTCCTGGACCGAGCTCTGCCGGGTCTGCTAGGTGCTGCATCACATGGATAAGCCCCATTACCGCACCAATAATACCGATGGTTGGCGCGTAGCCACCCATGCTCTCGTAAAATTGAACAGCATCATGATCGCGCTGTTCAGCCACGATTAGATCTGTTTCCATCACGTGACGTATGACGTCTGGCTCGCTGCCATCGACCAAAAGCTGTAGACCTTTTTTGGAGAAAGCATCTTTCTCTCGTTCGGCAATATTTTCTAGCCCTAACAAACCTTCTTTGCGTGCCGATTTGGCCCAACCGACAACGCGCTTAATACCCTGTTGGAATTTTTGTCTCGGTGGCCGAAATATCCACTTGAATAACCCCATTGCGCGTCGCAATCCGTTAAGCGGCGTTTGCAGTATGGCGGCGCCAAAAGTACCACCAATAACGATGACGGCCGCAGGACCGTTGGCGAGGGAGCCCCACGTTCCGCCTTCTAAAAAATTACCCCCTAGCAATGCAGCAAAGCCGAGGATGACACCGATAATACTGAGAATATCCATGGCAGTTCTCGCTACAAATCAGATTGCAGGCGAACGCTGAATTGTGGCAGCGGTAAAACATCATCCGATAACTTAGCATTGGCAACCGCTTGCGGCATACCGTACACCACGCTGGTCTGCTCATCCTGGCTCCACACCGATGCGCCCTTACTCTTAAGTAGGCGAGTGCCATCGCAACCATCTGCACCCATGCCCGTTAATATGATGGCAAGTACTTTTCCATTAAAGCTATTGGCAAGCGAGGCGAAGGTTATATCCACACAGGGCTTATAGTTCACCCTATCGTCGCCATCGATAATTTTTATTCTCTGGCCACCACGGTCTAAAATCATTTGTTTGCCACCCGGCGCAATCAGCACCTGGCCAGCGATTAATCTATCGCCGGTTTCCGCTTCCTTAATTTTTAACGCGCACAACCTATCGAGACGCTCAGCGAAAGCACGGGTAAAGTTTTCCGGCATATGCTGCACAATTAAAATGGGGGCAGGGAAATCAACGGGCAGGTTAGTAACAATATCGGACAATGCAACCGGGCCGCCTGTTGAAGTACCAATAACAACCAGCTTTACTTTTCCCTTCAAATTTTGCCTAGGAAAAATGGTTTTAACCGGTGCTGATGGCGGAGCAGATGCTGCACGAGCGGCAGACTTTTCGGCCATGCGCTCACGTAATTCCGAGGTTTTCTGCTTGGCTCGCTGTGAACGAAGCCCAGCTTCGGCCGCTAGTTCGTCCGTCGATCGTACCGGCTGCAGGTTAGCCTTACTAGCAAAAGTAATGAGTGTTTCATGTAGTTTTCGCTTCAGTGCGCTAGAACTACTGGACACTTCGGCAAAATTCTTTGGGATGAAATCTACCGCGCCGGCTTCGAGCGCCTGTAACGTAATTTTTGCGCCTTCATAGGTTAGCGATGAAAACATTACGATGGGAACTGGACGCTCGGCCATAATGGCACGAACAGCCGAGACGCCATCTAAATACGGCATTTCGTAATCCATCGAAATAACATCGGGCAAGAGTTTTTGGGCCTTTTCTATCGCTTCTTGTCCATTGGCCGCTATCCCAACCACTTCGAGTTCGGGGCTCTCACTAATGATCTCTTTCAACCTATGCTGAAAAAAACTGGAATCGTCTACGATGAGAACCTTGTATGGCACAAAGCCTCCTTTAGTTAGGGCTACACATTACTAGCATAGCGCTTGAGCATACTGGGAACATCCAGAATTAAAGCGATGGTGCCATCGCCAGTGATGGTAGCCCCGGCCATTCCTGGCGTGCCGTGCAGCATCTTACCTAAGGGTTTTATCACAACTTCTTCCTGTCCTATGAGCTGGTCTACGACAAAGCCCACGCGCTGTGTTCCAACAGAAACAATCACAACGTGACCTTCGTTCGGAGCTTCGAACGTACTATTTTTCTTCACCAGCCAGCGTTTTAAATGGAATATCGGAACCGCTTTCTCGCGAATGGTAATGCATTCTTGACCGTCAACAATATTACTTTTGGTGAGATCCATATGAAATATTTCGTTTACACTCACCAACGGTAAAGCAAACGTTTGCTGACCGATCATAACCATCAGTGTCGGCATAATAGCGAGCGTTAACGGCACTTTAATGCGAATAACCGTGCCTTCGTCGACCTTGGATTGAATTTCTATAGAGCCGTTGAGCTGGGTAATTTTGGTTTTCACCACGTCCATACCAACGCCACGCCCGGACACGTCCGAAATTTCTTTTTTGGTGGAAAATCCCGGTGCAAAAATCAGGTTGAACGCTTCTGTATCGCTAAGACGTGCAGCCGCATCGGTGTCGTACAGTCCTTTTTCTACGGATTTCTCGCGTAATTTGTCGGGGTCCATTCCAGCACCATCGTCGGTGATGGAAAGTAAAATATGGTCACCCTCCTGCTCGGCTGCAAGCACTACTTTACCGACGCGAGGTTTGTTTTTACTCTCCCGAATAGCCGGCAGCTCTATACCGTGGTCAACAGAATTTCGAACGAGGTGAACCAGTGGATCAGCCAAGGCCTCTACCAGGTTTTTATCTAAGTCGGTATCTTCACCCTCGAGTTCAAGATTTATTTCTTTTTTCAGGTTACGTGCGAGATCGCGAACAACGCGAGGAAAACGGCCAAACACTTTTTTGATTGGCTGCATCCGTGTTTTCATCACCGATGTTTGTAGGTCTGCGGTCACAACATCTAGGTTCGCAACAGCTTTTTGCATTGCTTCGTCAGCTGACTCCACGCCCAACCTAACTAACCGATTACGCACAAGTACCAGTTCGCCCACCATATTCATGATGTCGTCTAAACGTTGAGTATCAACACGCACGGTGGTTTCCGCCACCGGCGCCGTCTGAGCAGCCGCTTCCCGGCCTTTGGCCGCAGGTTTAGGCGGTTCTTTTTCGGCTTTAGCTACAGGTGCTGGTGTTTGCGTAGGTGTAGAAGAAGGAGTAGGAACCAGTTTTTTTATCGCCGGCGCCGCTTTTGGCTTTTCCGTAGCGGCAGGTTTCGGTGCTTCATGAACGATCGGGCCTTTGCCCTTACCGTGTAGCTGATCCAATAGGTTTTCGAATTCATCGTCTGTTATCACGTCAGATTGCGCGCCCACAGCGCCTGCTGAACTCTTTTCTCCGGAGGTAGGCCCTTTACCCGAACCGTGTAACTGGTCTAGTAGGTCTTCAAATTCATCCGACGAAATTTCATTTGAATTTTTTGAATCCTTTGATTCTACCTCGGGTTTCGGCACGGAAGCTGGTGCGGCACTGGGCACGTTACCCGTACCGTGTAGCTGGTCTAGCAGTGCTTCGAATTCATCTTCTGTAATTTCATTCGAAGCAGCACTTGGAGCGGGTGCGGCCGGCACTGTCGGCGGCGCTTCAGATTCGTCACTTATCGCATCGAGAAAGCCTTCAAATTCATCATCGCTAAGATCGATTTCTGCTCCCCCACCTGCAGCGGAAGCCTTCGTTGGGGCTGACGCCGCTGGAGACTCTTCTATCTCGGCAACTTCATCTGCTCCAATATCTTCACCGGCGACTAAACGTTCGAGCATGAGAATTAACTCCGGCTCGGCCGGTACCGGATCTTCGCGAGCAGATACCTGAGCAAACTGCGCATTTACAGCATCGAGTGCTTGAAGTACCACATCCATTAATTCCGGCGTTACATTGCGCTGTCCATTACGAAGAATATCAAACAGATTTTCGGTAACGTGACAACAATCTACCATTGCGTTGAGCTGTAAAAAACCGGCACCGCCTTTTACCGTATGAAATCCACGAAAAATGGCATTCAGTAAATCCTTATCATCGGGTCTCTGCTCGAGGTCAACCAATTGCTCAGACAACAGTTCGATGATTTCGCCAGCTTCTACGAGGAAATCCTGGAGAATGTCTTCGTCATCGCCAAATGCCATTAAATGCTCCTATTATGTCGACGGCCTGCCTCGTTTGGCATTACTCTTTCCAATTCCGTCGCTAAAAACCTAAACTTGAAAGAAGGTCATCGACTTCGTCCTGCCCAGACACAACGTCTGCACGTTTGTCCGCATGAATTTGTGGGCCTTCTGCCAAACTTTTATCGACATTTTTCACTTTTTCTTTATCCGTGCTTTCAGCCAAACCGGTCACCTGTTCCACCTGGCCTGCAATGCGCATCAGGTTAACCAATTCGTTTTCTACGTCGGTTACCAGGGTTATCACTTTTCGTAAAACCTGACCGGTGAGATCCTGAAAACCCTGCTCTAAGATAATGTCTTGCAGGGAGCTATTTAATTGACGGGTGCCGTCATCCATCTGGTCTAAAAACTCACCCATGCGACTATAGAGCTTCTTAAATTCTTCCTTGGAAACTTCACCACGCTTCAGCTTGTGCCATTCTTCACGCAAGCGTGTAGCCTCGATACCCAAGTTCAACGCCATAGGCGCAACGGCTTCCACCTTATCCATGGTTTTATCCGCTGCTTTTTGTGTCATGTCGATGACATAGTGCAAACGGGAGGTGGCATCACGAATTTCTGAGTTATTTACTGACGGTGGTTCGGAGTCGAGGTCTGCATCGACATGGAAATTAACAATCGCTTCGTGTAGCGCTCGGGTGAGCTGACCCACACTATTAAAAACATGGCGATCGCGAGCCTCCATCAGACTGTGTATTAACTCAGAGGCTTCGCTGTAGTTATCGCTTTGAAGTTTTTCTACCAGATGAGTAGCGCAATCCTGCAACTGCGCCATAAACTCTTCATCGTGAGTGTGTGCGGTTTCCATCAGCTAATTTAGCCTTCTACGCGCTCGAATATTTTGTCGATTTTTTCTTTAAGCACTTGCGCGGTGAAGGGCTTAACAACATAACCATTTACACCAGCCTGAGCGGCTTCGATAATTTGGTCCCGTTTAGCTTCGGCCGTAACCATCAGCACTGGAAGGCTGACGAGCTTTTCATCGGCCCTCACCTCCTTCAACAGATCAATACCTGTCATACCAGGCATGTTCCAGTCGGTCACCAGAAAATCGAAATCTCCGCTGCGCAACATTGGCAAGGCCGTTGACCCGTCGTCGGCTTCTTGAGTATTGGTAAACCCAAGATCCCGAAGCAGGTTTTTTATGATGCGCCGCATCGTTGAGAAATCGTCAACGATTAGGATTTTCATATTTTTATCCAATGTATCCTCCGTTTCCCGTCAGGGTTTCTGACTGTCCCGCCACCGGCGAGCACTATGCAATATGAACTCGTGCGGGACTTTTTTTAGAACCTCAGATTAAGTCTAGTCGCAGTTTGCGAGTCGGCCAGTTTTTACCGTGCGCGTAACTATTTGCGCCATCCTGAGAGTTTCGAACGCAGGCGCAAAGCCGCCTGGCTGTGTATTTGACTAACACGGGATTCCGACACCCCCAGTACTAGCCCTATTTCTTTCAAATTTAATTCTTGGTCGTAATAAAGCGACAGCACTAGTTGCTCTCTCTCTGGCAATGTGCGAATGGCCTCGGCTAAAGCGGTGCGCAGCGCGTGCTTGTGCACCCCTTCTGCTGGCCCCACCAGCCCTTCGCTTTGCCTCGGCTTACTCAAGCGCCCTTCATCTTCCTCAAAGGTTTCTTCCAAACTGAACAAGCGGGTTGAGGTACTATCGCGTAAAATATCGTGGTATTCGTCCAGCGATATCGCCATTTCCTCGGCTATTTCGCTATCGCGGGCATCTCGACCGAGCCGGGCTTCTAGGCTTCCAATGGCTTCGCTTACCCTGCGCGCATTACGGTGAACTGAGCGTGGAGCCCAGTCACCTTTACGCATTTCATCTACAATGGCCCCACGAATACGAATACCTGCGTAGGTTTCAAAACTGGCGCCTTTGCTGGGGTCATACTTTTGCGCCGCTTCAAGCAGGCCAACCATGCCCGCCTGCGTTAGGTCGTCAACCTGAACACTGGAGGGCATTCGAGCCATAATGTGGTGCGCGATGCGATTTACCAGATATAGGTAATCTTCTACTTTGATTTGAATGTCCGCTTCCTGCGTTTGCTCATACACCATCAAATTATCTGCCGCAGTGACTGACATAGGGGATAGCTACAACTTTTTTAATACTGCTTTATACGCTAACGTCTGCGGTAAGCAGGCGCTCCAAGAAAAACTCTAAATGCCCTCTGGGCGTAGCCTGTACCGGCCACTGATCTATTTTCTGAGCCAATACGCGAATGGCCGATGCCGCTTTACTGCGCGGCGCAAACTCAAGCAACGACTGCCGCTTTTGCACCGACTTACGTACATTTTCATCGAAAGGTACGCTCCCTAGATATTGTAGGGAAGCATCAAGGAAGCGTTCGCACACACCATTGAGCTTATTAAATAAGTTAATGCCTTCTTGATTACTGCGTGTCATATTGGCGATGACTCGAAAGCGAAATACACCGTGGTCCGCATTCAACAATTTCATTAGCGCATAGGCATCGGTTATGGAGGAAGGCTCATCGCACACAACAATAATGACTTCCTGCGCCGCCTGTACAAAACTCAGCACCGTATCGGAAATGCCGGCAGCGGTATCTATCATTAATACATCTAGCTGATCCGCTAGCTCGTTAAACGCATAAATTAAGGCCGCGTGCTCCTGAGGAGATAGGCTCGTCATTTGCTGTACCCCGGAGGATGCGGGTACAACTTTTATGCCCGCAGGGCCATTCAGCATGACATCCTGCAATCTCTTGCTACCATCCAGCACATCAGCTAGGTTGTATTGCGCCTTTAACCCAAGGAGCACATCGACATTAGCCAAACCCAGGTCGGCATCCAATAGCACCACCCGGCGACGCAATTCTGCCAAAGCTATACTGAGGTTAATGGATAGGTTAGTTTTACCCACCCCGCCCTTACCGCCAGTGACAGCAATTACTTTTACGGGTCGATTTGCACTCATAGGGCTGTGTTCCGGTTTATGGTGTGATCCAACCAAGTATAGATGACGATTTCTGCTCTGCTCCCGGTTCAAAATCACACTACCCCGCCGCCGGCACGGCTGTGGCGATCTTCAGTAAGGCAACAGCGGCCGCAACCAGTTTGTGTCCATTAGCAATGGTAATGTCCTTTGGGATTTCCTGCCCATCCGTGGTGTACACAATGGGAATTCGTTGCTCAAGCACCACGCTTATAACCTCACCAAGGCTTGCCGATTCATCAAGCTTACTCAGTACACAGGCGTCTATCCCGCCTGAAGAAGCGTATGCGTGGGTGGAGGCCTTCATGGTTTGCAGCTGACTGTTGCAGGCCATGACCAGCACACGTTTAATGGATGGGCAGGAATCGAGCTTGCGCAGCTGGTCTTTAAGTAACGGGTCTCCATGACGGAAGCCGGCGGTATCGATGAGAATCAGTGGGAATTCCCGCAGCGTGGTTAATAGCGTTACTAGGCTGTTTTGCCCATCCACGGCGCGAACCGGTACGTTCAATATGCGCCCAAGAGAACGTAATTGGTCAAAGGCGCCAACTCGGTAGGTATCTGTTGTAACCAGTGCCACCTTTCCTGGCCCGTGCTCAAGCACGTAACGTGCGGCCAATTTAGCGATGGTGGTGGTTTTACCTACACCGGTCTGGCCAACAAACGCGAAGATACCGCCGCTGTTGACAAGATCTCCGTTAAATACCGGTATTTCATTTGCCAGCTGGCTCATGCAAGCACGCCAAGCTTTGCTTACCTGCTTTTGAGACCCGGCTTCGCGCATCAGTCGCTGACTAATAGTCTCTGGTAGCCCTAAGCGGGCCATATGCTCCGACAGTACGTTGGCCTGCATCGGCAGTTTTATTTGTGAGGGCACCCCTATTGGGTTGTCCTGCTGCGCCATCTTCCACAATTGCTGTTCGAGAATCATGCGCATATCGGCAATTTCACCCTGTAAATTTTCCATGCGCACGTCATTTTCTCGATGCACGGGTGCAACACGTTCTGAGCTAGCCTGCGTGGATGAAGCCTGTGCTGGCGCAGAACCCGCGGCCGATAATCTAGAGGCTGGCTCCGTATTCGCCTGCTCTTGGTGTTGCTTAAAGGCATGAACCTTTTGCTCTTGTGCCGCGAGGCTTTCGCCAATAGGACGTTCGCTTTCCTTGGCATGGCGCTTGGCATCCATCATACGCTCACGCGCCCGCTCTATTTCGCGCGCCAGCTCTTCGCCTTTTACAGGAATACCGGCCTTAGGATCGTTCATTTCTACACGACCACCAAATTGGGCGGCCGCCTCATCTACACCCGCTTGCATTTGCCATGCAGAATCACTGTTCATGGCGGTATCCACATCGGTATCAAAGTGACCGCCAAATTCCCGGCGCACACCTATACCGCGTGTCGGTAAATCCGGCTCAAGGGAGGTAATCACTTCAACCCCTTCGGCTGTTTTTTGACTGGAGAGAATTACCGCCTCCGGCCCTAGCTCATCGCGCACCAAATCCAGGGCCCTTCGCATAGAGGGCGCTACAAATCGTTTAACGAGTTTATTGGTTGTCGGTTGCATGACTCACTCTCCGTTATTTTTTACCTAAGGAACCGCTTAGACTTCATTAGGGGCTCCCTATAGACCACCTCAGGCGTTAAGCACTTCGCCGCCCACACTGGCTTCTATCGTAATCTGTTTGGTATCGGGTACTTCGTTGTAAGCAAGAACGCGCATATCTGGAATGTTGAACCGAACGAACTGGGCCATCATCGACCGTACCTGCCCCGCTACCAGTAATACCTGCGGTTTTCCACTGGCTTCCTGTTTTTTCGCCGCGGCTACCAACGCATTGTTGATACGTTCAGCCAACTGAGGCTCCAGAAATGCACCATCGTCGGCGCCAGTTTTTTGTGCTTGCTGTACCGACTGTAGCAACAACTGTTCCAGTGCAGGGTCGAGGGTAATCACAGGAAGCTCTGGGTCCGAACCAACAATGCTCTGCACTATTTGACGAGCAACTGAAGCGCGCGCAATGGCAGTGAGTGAAGCGGTATCGAGGTTTTTGTTGCCGTGGGCCGCCAATGCCTCAGCAATGGTGCGCATGTCTCGCACCGCAACCTGCTCACGTAGCAACGTTTGTAAGACTTTGAGTAATTGATTAATGGATATGGTATTGGGAACCAACTCTTCCACCAGTTTTGGCGATTTTTCTGCGAGTAAATCTAACCATTTCTGTACGTCTTCGTGACCGATCAGCTCGTGCGTGTGGTTTTGAATAATCTGGTTTAAGTGGGTGGCCGCTACCGTACTGGCATCGACCACCGTGTAGCCTAGGGTTTGGGCTTTGTCTTTTTGGTTTTCATCAACCCACACGGCATCTAAACCAAAAGCCGGGTCTTTCGTATGAGTGCCCTCCAGCTTGCCAAAAACCTGACCGGGGTTTATGGCCAACGAACGATCGGGATACACCTCGCCCTCACCCACGGCAACACCCATTAGATTAATACGGTAGGCGCTAGGCATTAGATCGAGATTGTCGCGAATATGGACAGCAGGAATCAGAAAACCCAGGTCTTGAGACAGCTTTTTACGTACACCTTTGATGCGCCCAAGTAACTCGCCATTTTGATTTTTATCCACTAATGGAATTAGCCGATAACCTACTTCTAAGCCAATAATATCCACTGGCGTCACGTCATCCCAGCTGACCTCCGCAGGCTCTGCGGGAGGCGTGCCGTCCGGCGAGGGTAGACCTTGCTGTGTAATTGAGGGAGGAATATCGCCCCGCGAGGGAATGGGCCCAGGCGAACCCCGTTGAAACCCCCCCACCTCCACAACCTCAGCCTGCTGTTGCTTAAAATGAATGAAGTAAGCAATTAAACCGCAAACCGCCGCGAGACTTATAAACGACAGGTGGGGCATTCCGGGAATGGAGCCCATAATAAACAGGATGACGGCCGCTACTGCCATCGCTTTGGGCGATGCGAACATTTGCGATAACACCTGACGATTCATATCCTCAGAGCTGTTCACCCGCGTTACCATAATCGCAGTAGCCGTAGACAGTAACAGCGAAGGGATTTGTGCCACTAGGCCATCACCAATGGTAAGCAGTACATATTTTTGTAGCGCATCTTGAAATTCCAACGCGTGCTGCGTCATACCAACAATTAGGCCACCAATAATGTTGATGATGAGAATAAGAATTCCGGCTACCGCATCGCCACGTACAAATTTACTGGCACCGTCCATTGCACCGTAGAAATCGGCCTCTGAAGCCACATCCGTGCGCCGGGTACGGGCTTCCTCCTGATCGATTACGCCCGCATTTAAATCAGCATCTATCGCCATTTGCTTACCGGGCATTGCGTCGAGCGTAAATCGCGCACTTACTTCAGAAACCCGACCAGCACCTTTGGTTACCACCACAAAGTTAATAATGATAAGAATAATGAATACGACTAAACCAACCGCATAGTTACCGCCAATGACCACTTCACCAAAGGATTGGATAACTTTCCCGGCGGCATCACCACCTTCATGCCCCTTCAGCAGCACCACGCGCGTGGACGCCACATTAAGCGCCAAACGCATAAGGGTAGACACCAACAAAATGGTCGGAAAAACAGCAAAGTCTAATGGACGCAGGCTATACACCCCAACCAATAGCACCACAATAGAAAGCGCAATATTAAACGAGAAGAAAACATCTAACAGGAAAGCTGGCAACGGAAGGGTCATCATGCCCAGCAGCATCAACAAAAGAATGGGGACGGACAAATTGCCTCGACCCGCACCACGTATGCCGTCCACCATTCCCTGGCCCGTTACACTTCCGGGGAGAGACTTCAAATGCGAGAAAAAAGGTTCAGCCATTAACCAGTACTACCGCTGTTGTAAGGAGGAAGTGACAATAAAATGTCGCCATCGTGTTTCCTTACTGTCATGGCAAGAAGCGTTCCTCTTTTAAAGCATCATATGGAATAACACCGGCTTAGCTATACCAAAAGCGTGTCAAAAGACCACGGCATTTTCGCAACCTTCACCTGCTCTGGTGTTAGAATGAATAAAAGCCCTAGCTTGCCCCTTGCTTTACCTAAGGTTAAGAGGTTGGTTTTACAAAAGTATCAAGTAAACCGCCGGCTCGTGGTAATAGGAATCAATCGCGTACAGCTCGGAGCATACAGCGTTTATTCACACACATACTCAAGAGGTGAGATATGAATATGGCCAGTTACCTGTATATGGGGGTAATGCTGTCAATTTCTGTCCTCAGCCTGCCCTCTTCAGCCGCACCAATAGAAACGCCAGAAAGCTCCGTGGAGGGATCGGCTCTAGAAACTGTGGGTGTTTTTACTCCCGCCCGCACAACCTTAGATTTATCACTGGTTCCAACCGTTGACGATACCGAGCTACTGAGTATTAACGACGAAGTTAAATCCATTTTGGATCGTGTTATCGCGCCTTTGCATACAAAGCGAGAAAAAGCGGTAGAACTACAACGACTGCTTTTTCAACCCATGTTTTTAGGTATCACCTACGATATCAACGAAACTAAAACAGCACAGCAAACCTTCGACAGTGGCACGGGCAATTGTTTGTCCCATGCTAGCCTGTATCTGGCGGCAGCCCGTCACCTCGGTCTTAGAGCACATTTTCAGTCTGTGGAAGTACCCCGTGAGTGGCTAAATCGCGATGATTTTTATCTAGTACCGGGACACGTCAATGTCGCCGTACTTATACCAGGTAATACCATTACCGTTGAATTCACCAATGCGTATTCTGCCCGCAAAACGCAATTACTGAAAAGCCAGCCATTAACAGATAAACAAGCGCTGGCCGAGTACTACAACAATATCGGCATGCAATACATGGAAGAACGTGAGTACCTTAAAGCTATCGCGTACATGCGCAAGGCTACAGAGACTTACAAAAAAACCTCTTCTGCCTGGTCAAACCTTGGTGTTACCTACAAAATAAATGGGCACTTGGATCTTGCCGAAATCGCCTACGAAAAGGCATTGAAATACGACAAGCGTAATCTATCGGTTATTAACAACATCTATATTCTTTATATACAAACCAATAATATAGAGAAAGCCAATAAGCTGGCAAAACGCGTAGCGCGCTACAGCAAGAAAAACCCCTACTACCTAAGCAAGCTTGCTCAAACCGATATTGCACTGGGTAATTATGACCGCGCCATTATTTCATTAAAAAAAGCTATTCGTATAAAACAGAGCGAACCAAAATTCTATTTAAGCTTGGCCTACGCTTACCACCAGTCGGGTCGATTTGAAAAAAGCATTGACGCTGTTATAAAAGCTCAGGCATATGCCGCCAGCAAAAATGATTTAAATCGATATCAGGCAAAACTGGAGTATCTTAAACGCTATCACGCGGGGCTGTGAAAGATGCTGATTCATCATCAGCATCTCTCGAAGAACCCTTCTAGCCCCTACGCCCTAGTGAGATTTCAAGCTTACAGCTAGGGCACACACTATCGTTTATCCTAACGAGTTCATCACAGCACCCGCAAGGCTTTAACGCCAATGCTTTTCGGTAAGCGATGACTCCTTGAGCCTCTCGTATTACGCCAGTAGGCATCCCAAAAAAATTTCCCAACATCGGCACTGGATCGAGGCTAGGATAACGTTTCAAAAAAACCACGACAATTGTCGCTACAGAAGATGATATTAATAATGCATATTCCATAATAATCTCCTTTTCTAACACTGAGGGGAACGCAAACTTCAGCTAATCAAAAATCTACGCGGTATAAATACTATTGTCCTGCAAATCACATTAGCGGTACCCATTACTTAAGTAGTGCAGGAATACCGGGCAGCATACCCACAACAGCCATGGACAGAGTGCAAATTAAAAACGCACTAAGCGGGATTACTAGACGATCCTGAAAACTCAAACGAGCTTTGCGCTTATGATCACCAATAAGACCGTTATTATCTAACAGCATCGTCAACGACCATCCGAACACAGGGTTAACAACGGCCGATGCAAGAATACAAATACCCGCTGTCTCGGCTCCTAGGGTGTTTTTTACCATTTGAATACCCGCTTCCAACAACGGCATAAATACTCCTACGAGTAACGCAATGCACATGACCGGCTTCCAAACAGTGATATCCATTGGATACCCCGACAACGCCAATAAAATACATAAAACACCGGTAATAATTGCTCCCGCAGGTATGGGCCGTTTGGCTATTGCAGTGGGAATCATGTAAGTTCCCCACGACGATGTAACGTTCCCGCCACCAATAACCGACGCGACCGCTTGCCGAAAGGAACAGGACGTCATGGTATCGTCCACATCCATCAGTACATTTTTGGCCTCTTTGGGATAATTTAATTCCTGAAAAACACGATGACCAAGAAAATCCGGCGACCACATTGCGACCGCTAAAATTGCAAAAGGGGTGACCGCAATAAAATGCCCGACATTGGGCAGCCCCAATTTCCAGCCGGTGTTTTCACCCCACCAATAAAACGGATCTAAACTTGGCATACCGGGTGCAGTGGTAAACTCAAATGATGCCCCGAGTAGAATCGAAATTACCAGTGCCAGCGCGGAGCACAAAGGTATGGACAACCACCGCTTTCCAATTTTGGCCAGCCATGCATATACGACGGTGGTTACGATGAGTACAACAAAAAATACAGCTCCAACACCTTGGTCAAGCGCCCATTGTTTGAATTGCCCAAGCTGTGAAACAACACCCATAGCACCGAGATAAATCAATAACCCACCTGATACACCGCTGGAACTCAAATTAACCAGACGCGAACCACCGCGACTAATACTCAACAGCAAGCCAAATACGGCGATCATAATTCCCAGTGCCAGCGGGTGACCTCCGGAAGCGGCAATAACACCAATAAGCGGTATCATTGGGCCATGGTTACCGGCGAGGTTAGCTCGAGGATTAAAAAACCCAGAAGTTAGAATCACAAACAAAAAAGCCGATACCAGTAATTCAAGGCGTACATTTTCAATGACGAATGCCTGATCTAGACCAAACGCACGCGCATAAGCTGACATCACCGCCGAAAACATCACCGTAATACCAATGGTGCCAGCAATCGCAGGCACAAAATCCTCCCACTCAAAACTAAAATCTCGCCCAGGAAGGTTAAGCTTCCACCGCCTTGGGTTCATGATTACCAGTTCGTGATCGAGGTACTCTGCTCGCGTACGAAAACTGGCTTTAGGTTTTCGTCTTCGCTGATACTCCGAAACCTGAGGCTCATCATCAAATCCATCTGAAGGTCCAATTACCACTTCAGCCATAAAATTTCTCTCCAGACTAACGTCCATTAATGATATAAAAACCGAGCTCTAAGCAATATAATTGACTAAAAGTGAATGCAACCAAGAAAGATAACTAATTCTTTAAACCACCTGTTACCTCATCTAAGATACGGGTATAAATAAATAACACAAACTCGAATTCTCTATTGTTGATATCAGGAAACTTGATGTGAAATTTAGCCTAAGGCAAATGCAAATATTTCAACTCGTCGCCGAACACCGAAGCGTGTCTGTTGCCGCAAAAGAACTACACATGTCTCAATCTGCCGCCAGCATGTCGTTGGCTCAACTGGAATCTATGCTCGGCCATCCATTATTTATCCGACAGGGAAGACGCATGGAGTTAACCAGCTGGGGACAGTGGCTTCGCCCACGCGTACATGAATTGGTAGCCAGTTGTTATGCGATTGATATGGGTATGAGCACTATGGAGGTGATTTGCGGCAGGCTAAACCTTGGCGCGAGCCAAACACCCGCAGAACACTTAGTACCCGCCTTGATCAGTGAGATGGATAATAGTTTCCCACGACTGAATTTAACCCTACAGGTTGAAAACACAGAGCACGTAATTTCAGGACTCTTAGATTACCACTACGATTTAGGTATTATTGAAGGTCATTGCGATGACGATCGAATCGAGAGGGCGGTATGGTGCCAAGATGAACTGGTGATTTTTGCCAGCGCCAACCACCCTTACTCCCAGCAAGCCGAAACGCGTTTGGCTCAACTCGAAATGGCGCAATGGATACTACGAGAGCAAGGCGCCGGCACCCGTGAAATTTTCGACTCTTGCATACATGAGCATATTGCACAGCTACGAGTGCACAGAGAATACGAGTATGTGAACGTAATGCTTGCGATGGTATCCGAGAGCCACTACTTGAGCTGCCTCAGCTATCGTTCAGTAAAACCGTTAGTGGAGAGCCAACAGGTTACAATACTGAATGTGCCGGAGTTGTCCATGAAGCGTGATTTCACCTTTATTTGGCGCAAAAACGAAGATGAAAACCCCAACCGAACCGCTATTCTCAATACCGCGCGGAAAATATCAGAATAAGCCCTTCCCCGCCTAATTCTGCACTATCAATTAATTTGATAGCCGCTATCGCTAAATAAGAGGGCGTGAGTGGA
The DNA here is from genome assembly GCF_014218805.1 of Teredinibacter franksiae. NCBI lineage: Bacteria > Pseudomonadati > Pseudomonadota > Gammaproteobacteria > Cellvibrionales > Cellvibrionaceae > Teredinibacter > Teredinibacter franksiae. The sequence goes on from NZ_JACJUV010000001.1 coordinate 721,117, forward strand.
ATGATCTCCTAGAGAGCTCAAACGTTAATAATTACTCATATCCTTGGGTATATCGAGGCGCCGAGGGTATTGTGGCCTTTCTCCCTGGCCGTGTCGGAATTCACGTAGCTGGAACACATACGCCAAAACCTGCGCAATGGCCACGTACAGACCAGCAGGAATTTCATCGTCAAGCTCAGTAGTGTGGTATATGGCGCGAGCCAGTACTGGCGCTTCCACAAATTCTATTTTGTGTTCCCGCGCAACTTCCCGAATTTTTATAGCGATATGGTCTATTCCTTTGGCCACCAATATGGGCGTTGCCATTGAATCGGGGTCGTACTTTAACGCAACAGAGAAATGGGTTGGGTTGGTTATTACCACGTCGGCTTCTGGAACCTCTGACATCATTCGCGCCTGCGCCATTTGCTGCTGCATTTGACGTATTTTACTTTTGACCTCGGGCTTGCCTTCGGTATCCTTCATCTCGTCTTTCACGTCTTGGCGAGACATCTTCATTTTTTTGGAGTGATCAAATATCTGGAAGGGAATATCTATCAGGGCTATAAGAATAGTCGCTGAAGATAGGAATACCGCGGCCCATAAGCTTAACGTGACTGAATGCACTATGCCCTGCTCAACGGGCTCATCCGCCAGCCCCAACAAGGAATCCTGCATCACTTTCAACAGTATAAATGCTGCCGCCACTACAACACCCACCTTGCCAATTGATTTAACGAGCTCCACTAGCGATTTGAGCGAGAACATTCGAGCAAGACCCTTGAGAGGGTCCATTCTGTTCAATTTAGGCGCTAATGACTTACTACTGAATAACCACCCCCCCAGCGCAACAGGCCCAGCAATGGCAGCCACCAATACGACGGCGAAAAAAGGCAGAAGCCCCATCAGCGCCTCCATAAATGAATAGCCTAGGTGTTTCAGCATTTGTTGGTCGTCAAATAGAACTTCTCGATCCAATTGAAAATTAAAACGTATGATCGATTTAATTTTTTCTGCGAGAAGAGCACCAAAAACAACAATACCCATTGTGCCGCCCAAGAGTACCGCCGTGGTAGTCAACTCCTTCGAGCGGGGAACCTGGCCTTCTTCGCGCGCTTTCTCTAAGCGTCTCGGCGTCGCCTCTTCCGTTTTTTCTTGTGCACTATCTTCTGCCATTTAAATTGCGCCCTATAGTCGAAGGTTTTCACGTAGCGCTTGAAAACCAAATTCAATGGCACTGTGAAAAAAATCAATGAAATTGGACAACCCAACCCATATCAACAACAGCCCGCACATCAATGTGAAAGGAAAACCCACCGCAAATATATTCAGTTGCGGCGCTGCACGGCTCATAACGCCAAAAGCCATATTCACAAACAACAAGGAAGTCAATACCGGTAGAGCCAACACCAGCGCTGCTGAAAACATCCAGCTTCCCAGGGATACTACTCGCCAAAATACGTCTATCTGTAACAAGTAGCTCCCCGGCGGTAGGGACTGAAAGCTTTTTACCAGCAACCCTATTAACACTAAATGGCCATCGACGGAGACAAACATTAAGGTGACCATCATTAGAAAAAACTGGGAGAGCACCGTTGTTTGGACGCCATTAGTGGGGTCGTTCATAGACGCGAAACCCAGCCCCATTTTCATTGCCATATATTGGCCGGAGAGAACAAACATCTGAAATATAATTTGAAAGGTAAAGCCCGCCACAAGCCCCACCAGAGCCTCTTGCACAATAAAACCAAAACTTGCAAAACTCAAAAGTTCGGTTTTCGGCAGGGGTGGCAATATTGGTACCACCACCACACAGGTCAACACTGCGAGCGCGAGCCGAACACGGGGGCTAACAATACGGGAGCCGACTATCGGCATCACCATAAACATGGCACCAATACGAACAAAGGGTAAAAAATACTGCTGAATAAAGGCCGCTAACTGCGCCTCACTCAAATCCATTAGCCGATAACCTCTGGCACCTGCATCATTAGCCGATTAAATAAATCCATGAGCTTTTGCAGCAACCAGGGACCGGTCATCATGATAGTGGCGAGAGTCACCAATAAACGCGGCAAAAAACTTAACGTTTGCTCGTTAATTTGAGTCGCCGCCTGAAATGTACTCACGATTAAACCTACGGCCAAACTTGGACCAACGATTACCACAACCATCAACATGGTTAGGTAAAACGCCTCACCAAACAATTGCAACGCAATTTCCGGCGTCATAGCGCCTCCTATATACCGAAACTACTGGCCAGTGTGCCGATAATCAGCCCCCAGCCATCGACCAATACAAACAACATGATTTTAAAGGGCAATGAAATAATGAGTGGTGATAACATCATCATACCCATAGCCATAAGCACACTGGCGACAACTATATCGATAACCAAAAAAGGTATAAATACAATAAACCCTATTTGAAAAGCTGTTTTCAGCTCAGAGGTAATAAAAGCCGGCATCAACACACTAAAGGGAATTTCTTCGGCTGTTGCAACCGGCTGAATACTACCAATTTGAAAAAAAAGATCGAGATCCGACTCGCGGGTGTTGGCGAGCATAAAGGCCCGAAACGGTGCTTTTGTATTCTCCAGCGCCTGAGTAGCCGACAATTGTTCATTAACGTAAGGCTGCAGTGCTTTTTCGTTTACTTCTGTTAACACCGGAGACATGATAAAAAACGACAGGAACAGCGAAAGGCCAATTAATATTTGATTTGAGGGAGACTGCTGCAAACCTAAAGCCTGCCGCAGTATGGAAAATACAATGATGATGCGCGTAAAAGACGTCATCATCATCAATATCGCCGGCAAAAATGTCAAGGCCGTCATCAAAAACAGTATTTGTAACGTTACTGTGTATTCCTGACTGCCGTCACTGTTCGTTTTAACCGTTAGAGCGGGCAAGCCTTCGATGGGTTTAAAGCCATTCCCGCCCTGCGCCAACAGTTTGCCCGCCTGCTCAATCCCATTTTCGTCTTGCGCCTGCGCCACCGGCAAGGAAAACAACAACATAAACGCTAAAATAAAAATAGCAGATGGGCGTGCGCTTTTCTTACCAAAGCAATACTGAGAGTTACTCACCATTTGACTTACTCCCAGATCGACCGGGTTCCAGTATTGACTTAAGGTAACGTGCAAACTCTTGACCTTTTTTTAGCTCCGGTTTAAATGTGGATACTTGCTCATCGTTAACGGCGACCGGCGAACCCTCTTGCTGCATAATAGATTGAAGGTAATTCACTCTTCCCGGTGCAACCCCTAATAGTATTTTCTCGCCCTGCACTTCAATAAGCACGGCTTTTTCCCGACCACCCAGCGGCATACTGGCGACAACTTTAATATGCGCCCCACCTTGAAAATTGGCATACCCTAAACGTTTGGCAAACCAGGCGAGTACAAATATCAAGGTCGTAACCACCAGCAAACCAATCACAACTTGACCTATTACATGGCTTGGCGCCAAAACTTTTCGGCTATTCGTTGGCTTCGACAAGTCTGCATTGGGTGCTTGGTTAATCGGTTTCCCTACGGTTTTCGTAGGGGCTTCCTCCGCCGGAGTGTTAGCGAATACCTGTGGTAAGACAAAAACACTGAAGCACATAAACATCACGCCAAAGAAAAACCGCTGTGTTTTCAGCGACCAATCGCGTGTTAAATTAAAAGGTGCCGCCATTTTGTACCCCTTGCTAACGAAGCTTTTTAATGCGTTCGGAAGGACTGATAACATCCGTCATACGAATACCAAATTTTTCGTTAACGACGACCACTTCACCGTGCGCTATTAAAGTGCCATTCACCAAAACGTCTAGAGGTTCACCGGCCAATCGATCAAGCTCTATCACCGAACCTTGATTGAGTTGCAGTAAGTTACGAATGGTAATGGAGGTACGCCCCACTTCCATGGAAATGCTAACAGGAATATCGAGAATAACGTCAAGGTCTGGAGCACCCGCCGGTAGCGAGAGACTCGAAGCGACGGACTCAAATTCATCCAACTCTACGGGTTCTGCTGCACCATCTACCGTATCCTGCTCCTCCATTGCCGCTGCCCACTCATCAGCCATGCCCTCCTGGTCTACATCATCTTCACTCATGACCGTCTCCTTCCTCAGGTTGTTGAGTTTTCGGCCGGTCGATCAGGCCCAATATTTTTAATGCAAGGTTTTCGTTACTCTGCCCCAATAGTGCTTCAAAAACAGGTACGCCATTCGCCGTAGCGATATGCATTTCCGGCATGGTAATCGGTACAATATCGCCTTCTTTTAAATCGACAATATCGCGCAGGCTAATCTCTCGGGTAATAACGTCACACTCTAAGTCTACCCGGGCATGCATAACATCCTGTCGCAGGGCTCGCACCCAACGTTCATCGCGTTCATCGGTATCGGATTGTAATCCCGCGTCGAGTACTTCGCGTATAGGTTCGACCATGGAGTAAGGCATGGTGATATGCAGTTCACCGCCACCACCGTCCAATTCAACATGGAAGGTACTAACCACTACAACTTCACTAGGGCTGACAATATTGGCCATTGAGGGATTAACTTCTGAATTAATATATTCGAAGTCGATTACTTTTACCGCTTTCCAAGCTTCACGCAAATCAACAAAAACCTGCTCTAGTACCATTTGTACTACGCGCAACTCTGTCGGGGTAAATTCTCGACCTTCAATTTTGGCATGACGGCCATCACCACCAAAAAAATTGTCGACCAGTTTAAATACCAGTTTTGCATCAAGAATAACCAACGCCGTTCCGCGCAAGGGACGAAACTTAACCATATTCAAACTGGTTGGAACATAGAGCGTATGAACATATTCACCAAATTTTTGGATCTGTATGCCGCCAACCGATACGTCGGCCGTGCGCCGCAAAAGGTTGAACATGCTAATGCGGGTATACCGCGCGAACCGCTCGTTTATCATTTCCAATGTGGGCATTCGCCCACGGACAATACGATCTTGACTGGTTAAATCGTAGGCACGTATACCACCGACATCCTGGTCTCCATCGGTATCAATATCACCGTCATCAACGCCGTGTAGTAACGCATCAATTTCGTCTTGTGAGAGTAAGTCTTGCACGCTGGCTCCTACTGCATTACAAAATTGGTGTAGAGCACTTGCTCAACACCCGGCTTGCCAATTTCTTCCTGCATAATTTTTTGTAATTCCTGCAGGCATTGTTGGCGTAGTAACTCCTTACCCTCAGCCGTTTGAATTTCTTCGTAAAGCTGGCCGCCAATTAGCATATTGAGTCCATTCCGTATTTTAGGCATATGCAACTCTATAGCTGATATCACATCGTTTTCCCGAATCATAAGGGTGAGTTCTGCCTGGAGGTAACGCTGCCTTCCTTTAACATCAAAATTAACCACCAGGGCAGGTTTTAACGGGTAGTAAATGGCTGGCGATGGCCGTGCGGGAATCGGCTCTGCGTCCTCGCCTTCTGCCTCAACGTTCGCCGAAGGCGGGCTAAAAATTTTGATTGCCGCCAAGGTGCCCCCTACAGAGATTCCAGCAATCACCAAGGCCATTACAATCAGTAAAATAAGCTTCTTTTTACTGCCCGATGGCGGCTTCTCAGCGCCTTCGTCATCTTCATTTTCCGTTGCGTCATCTTCTGCCATGTCAAACTTCCGTCTTATTCAGCCGGTTATAACCACGTGAGCAAGAGATATGCCAAGCTCTTGTCGCACTCCTATGGATAAATGTAGTTGCTGAAAAAGGAATTAGCTGGAAATTACAGGAGAAAATGAGCTCATGGGGGAAACACTGGCCGAAACTAGGGTGGCTGCAGCACACCCTACAAAAAATTAAACGGTATTCAGCGATAGTGATTTAGGCTAGGGAGCTATAGAAAGCCTACAGGAAGCAGGTCGTATCACGCGTAATAGTCAATGCCTGTACTGGCGGTGAAGTGCACCTGATTGACTGTTGATTCAGGGTTTTCTTCAGGTTCTTCATCTGCAGATTGAGCCTGGCCACCCATATCAGCGTGTTGCTGATCATGATCTTTTTGATCGGAGACATCGACATCAACCAGGTGCATACCCTGTTGATCACACAGCTCTCGCAAACGGTTAGCCGTTGCATCTAAGGCTTCGCGAACATTCCCCTGAGCCGAGACAAAACTCACACTGACTTGGTCATTCTGAACGTGCACGCGCACCTGAAGAGGCCCAAGTTCAGGTGGGTCTAGTTGAAGATCCGCGGTTTGAATATTCTGTGCGGCCATCATTGCCGTGCGCTCGGCTACCATGCCCGCCCAATGCGGTTTGCCAAATGTAATATTGACGGGAATTTGTACACGCGAGCTTGTCAGGCTTTGCGATTCCGTTAAAGCAGCCGGACCAAAACCAGCGGCTGCCGTGGGCTTTGCCGCTTCCAGTGACAATTTGGTGTCTGCAAATGCTTCGACAACGGGTTTTAAATCTTGAAGTTGGGCGGACTCTGACTTTAAGGGTCTTCCGAGCAGAGAGTCTAAGGTGACTAACGATGTTTTTGCCTCGGTGTCGACCTTCACTGAAGCTCCATCCGTCAATTGTCCGTCACTTATAAGTGCAGCTTTACTGAAAACATCGGTAGCCGTCAGCGCCGTACGAAGCTGTAGCTCATTGACCTCTGCATCAGGAACTCCCAGCACTTGAGTAAAACCCGGTGGGCGCAGGCCAATTTTATCAAGGCCTCCAGCCTGAATTGCTGCGGGCATAAACCAAGGGATGTCGGCTACCTGCTGGCTTCCAGCCACAGATAATGGGTTACTACCGCGCAACAACGCGTTACCCAAACTGGCCACCGGCTCTAAGGGCGCATACTCCATACCGGCGGCCACACCCACGGCTGGAATTATTTCCTCGAGTTGTAGCGACTGATCATCGGCTAAAACTTCACCCGCCAAAATAGCCGTAACACCAAGGTCATCTCCTACCGACCCAGGCAATCGCAAAGGGTCAACCTCTGCCATCACCGTATCCGTTAACGCTGGCCCGGCTTCCAGCGATGGTTGTACACCGTCATTTACGGTATCCCTCTTCACATGCCCGCCAACTGCTGGAGCTTTGTAATCCTCGTGTATTTCATCCACTGACGGAGGGGGCGATGTCGCTTGAAATTTTGCTTGGTCAACGGTATCCGACTTTAACGGCTTGTCGGTGCTTTTTTGCCGGTCCCGTTGATCGGCCCTAGCTTCGCGCCGATTTTGCTTTACCTCCCTATGAAACTCGTCTTTAAAACTGGATTTAGCTGATGATGACTCCGCCTCACGATTGGCCGATGAATCATAACTTCGCAGATCATTGTGCCGAGGTTCATGGGCGGAAAGCTCAAGGCTACCCATAAGATTGGAAAGATTGTGCATAAGACTGCCCGCCTGCCTGTATAACTTAGTTATACCGTTGGGACAGCAAAGGTTATGCCAGAGAGCTGAAGGCCCCGGCGGGTCTAGAGGAGGCTATTAAGTTTTTGTTTCACGGCGGCAAATTCTTGCTCTATAGCGGAAAAAAGTTGCTCTATGTCTGCGTCGTCTTCCGCTTTTGCTTTCGACTCCAGTTCGCCACAGAGCTTTGCTAAACCATTAGCGCCTATATTGCGGCTACTACCTTTAACGCCATGGGCTTCATGGTTGATCACGCTAAATTCGCGCACGGCTATAGCCTTGCCGGCATTACTTAGGCGCTGCTCACAATCGCTATTATAGGTTTCTACCAATTGCGTAAACTTTTCACCCAGCAGGTCGCGTAAACCCTCTAGCATGTGTAAATCCAGGTCAATTTCTGAACCCGACATTATCCTCTCCAGCAGCCTAAATCAGTCATGACCATCATCTAGATGCCAACGAAAATCAACTTCGATATCATTCCCCGGCGGATGAATAATAAGCCGTTCGCAGATTGATTTCATCAATGTCAGCCCCCTACCAAAGTAATCGGGCTTGCCTTCTTCTCTAGACGTCATTTGTTCATCTTTATTACTACGGTTACCGGGATCAAACCCCTTACCACTATCCGTAACCCGAATGTTTAACAAACCTCCATGTTCCTCTGCCGTGTGCTGTAAACTGACACGCACCCAGCCATCACTTAATGCCCGTAACCGCTCGCGTTTTTGCTTATAGAACTCAGCAAAACCCTTTGGGTCTTTCTTGAGCCCCGAAGACAACCCCAGTACACCATGCTCTAGTGCGTTGGCATAGAGCTCCGCTAATACCGTATACAGGGTTGTACTGCGATCTTTGAGACCCGGGACTTCCGAGGTAATGTTAACTAAAAGCGGCAGTGGGTCGAACTCTCTCAGGCTCGACTCCGTAACTTGAAAAGACATCGACCAGTCTACTAACTGGCCTTTCGAAGCCGTATGCGTATTTTCATCGAGGCGCTTGACGGGAAAGTCATCAATGAGGACTTCAACTAGTGAAATATCGTCGTCTTTATCCGATTCACCAATATGATTGTGTACCTGCCCAAGAATCTCATCAAATAAGGATGCAGCCCCCAACCGACGGTTCATCAAATCGTGTAACCGTGCCTCACCAAACATTTCCCCGGTGTTGTTACGTGCCTCAAATACACCATCGGACCACATATAAAATCGATCACCCAGCTCTAATGGTACACGTTTGGAATCGGCTCTGAAGTTTTGATCAGACAAAACCCCTAGTGGTAAATTGCGCGAACTCAACACTTCATAGCTATTTGTTTTAGCGCGGTAGAGAAAGCTTTCGGGTAAACCACCGTTCCATATTCGCATACGCCGCTTTTCTAGGTTGATGTCTATACAGGTTGCACAACAAAAAAAACCCACAGGCAATATGCCATGCAGCTTTGCATTGATTTCCTTAACAATATCGGCCATCGAAAAGCCTTTACGTACCATGCCGTAAAAGGTCGACGCCAGAGGCATAGAGCCGATGGCTGCAGGTAAACCATGGCCGGTAAAATCACCCAGTAAAATCAAAATACTGCCATTTGGGCTAACTTCCGCCACAAGAACATCGCCGTTGAATACCGCTAACGGCGACATGTATGAATTAATAATCTCGAGATTTAAACAGCCCGAATGGGCAATTTTGTCGTATACCTGTTTGGCTACAGTTTGTTCACGTATCAAGTGCTGGTTATGCGCCTCAATGAGCGATTTCTGTTGTGCCAAAACCTGATGCATTTCACGCATTCGACTAAAGGCTTTGATCTTGGATTGCAATACAACTTGGTTATACGGCTTTGGTAAAAAATCGTCACCGCCAGCCTCAATGCATTCAACAAGGGATTCATCACCAGAAAGTGATGTGAGAAATATTATGGGTACAAATTCGTCCCCAGCAAGTTTACGAATTTGCCTTGCGGCCTCGATACCGCCCATATTCGGCATGAGCACATCCAGCAACACTATATCTGGCTTACGCTCTTTAAAAGCCGCCACGGCTTCCACGCCATCCGCAACCACAACAGGCCAATGACCAATTTTGGAAATGATTGTTTCTAGAATAAGACGGTCGGGCGCTGAGTCTTCAGCGATCAAGATATTAAGACATGATTCTCTATCGCTAGCCACCGAGCACCCTTTGATTTCAAATGATGGAGGAACCGCCCAGCTCAACCAACCACGTCAGCGGCTCGATGTCCACAGGAACGCGGGTTACCAAGCCTCTTTCTGAAAAGATCATTGGATGGTGAAAAGTTGCTCAAAACTGGATATAGCAAATATTTTTTTCACTTCCGGGCTGCAATTATCGATGGTTATGCGCGCATTATCGCCACCAGCGAAATCCCTTAGCACTAAAAGCATACCCAGTGCAGAACTGTCTAAATGAACTGTTTTCCCTAGATCAACGTAGTACGTTTCCAGAGAGTTTGAATCAACGTCTTCATAAGCACGTCGAAAATCATCTAATGAAGATGCGTCAAATCTACCTTCAATAGATATTTTCAGAGTTTTTCCGTTATCAGAGATTTCGGATTTTATAGCCATAGTCAGAAGTCTCTTTGTTCTTGGCACCTGATAAATGCCAAAGACCATAAGTCACATGTTAAACGCTGAAAAACAGCAAGCCCTTGCCCCAAATTGGGATGGCGCATGGTACCACAAAACTCTCGAGGACCACCTGCCGAATAATCAGGACGGGCGCTGTTTCACAATGTTTCCGTTGTCGTTTAAAGAATAGACCATTCTAGCGGCTTTCCCCTATGGAACACCCAAATAATCTATCACTCGTATGCATTCAAAAGAATGTACCTACTAATTCTACCAAGAGGTAAAACTTTTTGCGCGGCGTTAAGCCTAACCGCAACTCCGGGCATACCCCATACCACACTGGTATCTTCGTCCTGAGCCACCGTTATACCCCCAGCTTGTTTCATGCGTAACAACGCTTCGGCACCATCGTTACCCATGCCCGTTAATAATACACCCATGGAATTACAACCAGCCGCCCGCGTAACAGAATCGAACAACGCTTCTACCGCAGGTCGATGCCTGTTAATAACATCATCATTCCCTAGTTGACAGAAATAATGTCCGCCACGGGCGACAACCCTAAGGTGCGAATGTCCAGGTGCAATATACACATTTCCCGGCTCAAGTTTTTGATTGTGTTCAGCTTCGTGCACGCTAACCCGCGATTTTGCGTCCACCCGCTTTGCGAAAGAAGCACTAAAGGTTGCCGGTATATGCTGGGTTACCACCATCGCGGGGGCATCTTCAGGCAGGCTAGACACAACCGCTTTTATCGCTTCTGTACCGCCCGTGGAAGCGCCCAATGCACATAAAAACCCAGGTTTAAGCTGCCTCGCGAGGGTGCCAACCACCGCTTGCGGTTCGGTGTCGGAAAGCGCCGAACGGCGAAACTGAGCCCCTACGTTAGCACTGGCGGCACATAGCACTTTTTCAATGATAATGCCTTGATAATCTGCAAGTGCGGCATCAACATCATTAACCGGTTTTGGCACGTAATCAACCGCACCCAGCTCCAGCGCTTCCAGCGTGGCTGGCGCGCCCTCTTGCGTTAGCGTCGAAATCATAACAACCGGCATAGGCCGAAGACGCATCAAATTCCTAAGGAAATCGATGCCATTCATCTTTGGCATTTCGATATCCAGCGTTAACACATCGGGCATGAGTTGTTTTATTTTTTCGCGTGCATCGAAAGGATCCACAGCGCTACCCACAACCTTAATCTGTGGATGTGCATCAAGAACTTTTGTTAATAGCGCCCTGATTAATGCCGAATCGTCAATAATCAAGACTTTAATTTCTGTTTTAGGCTTGCTCACTAATTGCTATTCCCGGACATTCACGCTGTACACACAATCATATCAGTTTTATCTCCGACTAGGCTTTCAAGGCGCCACCTTAGAAAATTTCAATATCTCCAGATTTGGGTTTTTTCACCATAGACTCGAGGTAAGCCTTCTCGCGTACTTCAATGGTGTTGTTGGTGGTGACCCGCAATTTTTTAAGTTTTACAGCGCCAGTATCAGGAAAATACAGAACCTTTCTAGGGTGATTACAACCCAAATCCTGAGCCGCAATGGCAAGCCGGTCCTTACGAAGGTATTCGAGCACGAAATCTATGTTTCGCTGACCGATATCAATATTTGTCATACTGCCGAGAACTTTCCCACCGCCAAAAACTTTTACCTCCAGCCTTTCTCGCTTGCCGCCCTGTTTCAATATGGCGTTAATCAAATATTCCATTGCCCAGTTGCCATAACACAGTTCGACGTTATTTAAACTAAGGCGTGGAATTGCGCGATTACCGGCTTGAACCGGCAGCATAAAGTGATTCATACCACCCACACCAATAACAGTATCCCGAATGCAGGCCGCTACACAGGAACCCAGTACAGTTACAATCATTTCTCCACTGCCACTAACGTAACATTCACCTGGCAGAATTTTTGCCGCTGGGATACTCAAGCGTTTATCCCAATAACGATTGATATGTTCAAAACCACGAATAGAGGGCAATGGCCGGTAATCGTTAAAAAACTTCAAATAAAAACCCTCTAGCCGCTAAGCCGTACCCCGAATATTTCACGAGTTTAATCGATAAATAGTTTTTCCTAGGGAGCCAAATCGCGCTGTAATATTATGTAAGTTTTCCGAGTGCCCTATAAATAAATGTCCGTTGGGTATTAGAATATTGGCGAATCGATCGAACAATTTTACTTGCGTGCTAACGTCAAAATAAATAACCACATTTCGGCAAAAAATAAAATCGAAAGGGCCTTTCATAGGCCATTCATGCAGGAGATTGAGCTGCTTAAACGTAATTACTTTTTTTACAGCATCCTTCATTTTCACCAAATCATCCGCCGTATTCACCGAAATATACCGTTTATACTTTGCCGGTACCCCTTCTACCCGTTCAAGCGGGTATATTCCATCGCTGGCCTTAGCAATAACGTTTGAATCAAGGTCGGTAGCCAATATTTTTATATCCCAACTCGATAGCGCAGCACACGATTTAAGCACCATTGCGATGGAATAAGGCTCCTCGCCGGTAGAACAACCGGCAGACCAAATACGCAGTCGTTTGGTCGAGGCCTTTTCGCGTAACAGTTTTGGCAGAAGTTCACGCTCAACAAAATCAAAATGGTGACCCTCACGAAAAAAAGAAGTCAGATTGGTGGTTATTGCGTTTACGAACTCAAGCTGCTCGCCACCATGGTCTTGGCTGATAATCGTACAATACTGATCAAAATCCTTAAGCTCGAGTTTCCTAAGCCTTCGCGCAAGGCGCCCATAGATCATGTTTTGCTTATGGTCCGATAAGCTAATACCCGTAAGTGAGTAAGCAAGTGATTTAATTTGCTTAAAGTTCCCCTCGCTCATGGGGAACTCTCGCATATCAAAACCTTTCGCTGACTTAAAAGTCATTTACCCGCGCCCAAAACTATGAACAAACTCAAGGGCACCCCACATTAAAAGTCTTCCCACTCATCATCCTGACCACTAGACAAATTTGCGGAACGGTTGGTTAGCGCTGAAGAGGCTGTAGAATAATCGGTATTCACGGGTCCAGAGCCGCCTTTTTCAGCGGCTTCCCTATGGGCCACTACAGAGAAAAAGTCTACCACCTGGTTTAACGCTCTAGCTTGTTCAGCCATTGCTTCACCTGCAGCTGACGCCTCCTCTACCAAGGCCGCATTCTGCTGCGTCATTTCATCCATTTGCGTTACAGCCGTGTTGACCTGCTCAATACCGGATGTCTGCTCCCTGGAAGCGTCGGCAATTTCTCTCATCATTGTGGTAACGCTTTCCACCGAAGCCACAATTTCCGTCAGGGTTTTTCCTGACTCATTCACTTGCGACGTGCCATCCTGTACCTTAGTCACACTATCGCGAATTAAATCTTTGATTTCTTTTGCCGCACCCGCCGAACGCTGAGCCAAATTTCTCACTTCACCGGCCACTACCGCAAAGCCTCTACCCTGTTCACCTGCCCTTGCCGCTTCTACCGCAGCATTTAAAGCCAGTAGATTAGTTTGGAAAGCAATTTCATCAATCACGCCAATAATATCGCTGATCTTTTTGCTTGACGCGCTAATCTCTTCCATTGAATGAACAGCCCTGCTCACCACATTTCCACCTACTTGAGCTTTAGTTTGTGCTTCCATGGCAAGGTTGCTGGCCTGTATGGCGTTATCGGCACTTTGTTTTACTGTCGATGTCATCTGCTCCATACTAGAAGCTGTTTCCTCCAATGAAGATGCTTGCTCTTCAGTACGCTGGCTTAAGTCAGCATTCCCCTGTGCAATTTCATTGGCAGCAGAATTAATCGCAGAAGAGGCCGTTCTGATTTTGGTAATGACTTCCGTTAATTTGTCCGCCGTAGTGTTTGCATCGTTCTTCATTGTGCCAAAGGCACCCTGATAATCACGGGTTATCCTCTCAGATAAATCTCCCCTAGCCATGGCGCCCAGTATGCGAATAACGTCATTTAGCGCCACTTCTGCGGTGCTAATCAGCGAGTTAACGCCTTTAGATAGATTTTCAAAGAAACCCGACTTTCCGGTTAAATCAATTTGCTTACTAAAGTCCCCTGCTCCGGCGGCGTCTATAATCGAATCAATCTCGCGCTCCATCGCCACTTCTGCCGTACGGTCGGCCCACTCAACCACTGAACCAATACGCTCACCGTCGACAATGATGGGGTTCGCAATAACGGTGAACGTGCGGCCACCGACTTCGGCCTTACCGTGGTAGGTTGTCTGCAATGAGCCAAGAAGCCCCCGCTGGTGAGCTGGATTTTTATGGAATATATCCATATTGACGTCCTGCAATTTAGACGCGTCAAAACTGGGAATATCTTTACGAATATCGCTTTCAGCGTTTTTCATCATTGATAAAACAGAATCGTTCAGATAAATAATATTCGCATCATTGTCGGCAATCATCACGTTCGTTGTCACATTGTCTAGCGCTTGACGTACACGTGCGTTCTCCGCGGATACGGCGCCCTCATGCCTTTCTTTTTCTAGCCTGTCCGTTTTATCGTCCCACTCTACAACCGTACCTAGACGCACGCCTACGTCATCATATAAGGGCGTAGCCGTTAAACTAAAGGTAAGCTCTGAGATACTAAGATCTGCACGATAGGGTTCACGTAAATCTTTTAGTATATTTCTCTGATGGCGAGGGTCCACATGAAAATCATCTACACATGTACCAATCAAAGTACTCATATTGAACTTTGGTATTGATTTTTGAAGAGTCGTTTCACGATTACGTAACATCTTCTCAACGGCTTCATTCATGTAAATAATGTTCATGTTTTCATCCGCCAACATCACCGACGTATCACATACATCTAGGGATTGCCGGATACGCAAATTCTCCGCGGCCTCAAACGCTCGCTGATGTTCGTCAGCTAGACGTGCAGTTTTATCTTCCCACTCCACCAGTGTTCCCAGACGACTGCCCGCCTCATCGTACCAAGGTGAAGCAATTAGACCGAAGGTAAGGCTGCCAATCTTTAAGTCGACGCTATACGGCTCTTGTAGCTCACCCAGTATCTTCCGCTGTTTTTCTGGATGCTGATGAAATTGATCCACATTGGTGCCAACTAACTTACTCACCTTAAACGTTGGTAGCGTTTCTTGAATTTCTTCTTCGTTACCCTGCATCATTTCGCGAACGGTATCATTAAGGTAAACGATATCAAGGTTTTCATCGGCTAACATAACATTCGCCTGACACAACTTCAGCGCGCTGGCCAGTTCTGCAGTCTTTTTGGTTGCAATCTCCTGTTGTTTTCTATCGGTAATATCGATTGCAAATTTTACGACTTTATAGGGTCTTCCTGCATCATCGAGTAACGGATTATATGAGCCCTGTATCCAGATATCTTTACCGTTTTTACCAACGCGCTTAAACTCTTCCACCCTGTGCTCACCACGCGCCAAACTGGACCAAAACGCCTGGTAGTCAGCGCTATCCCGGTATTCTTCGCCGACAAAAATACGGTGATGCTGGCCAACCACCTCATCTTGTCTATAGCCCATTACCGCCAAAAAATTATTATTCGCACTTAAAATATTACCGACCATATCGAACTCAACAATTGCCTGAGAACGGCTGACAGCCTCCATTTTTGCTTCCAGCTCTTTACAGTTCCGCGATGGCCCCAGACCAAGTAGAGACAATATTTTCGCCATAATCATCACCCAATTAATTGTGTTTTATCCATTTGATACGGTATTCAACTGTTCAGCCAGATTGGAAATATTTGGCACATCGTCAAGCGTTAGTAATTTGTCGATATCCAAGAGAATAACCAACTTTTCTTCGACGGTTACCAAACCTCGAATAAATTCGGTATTAACAGCACTACCGAGGTCAGGTGTGGCTCGCATATCATTTTCTGAAAGTGCATACACATCCGAAACGGCATCTACAACAATACCTATTATGCGGTCTCCATCGTGTGTATTGACCTTCAGCACAATAACCACGGTTACCGCCGTATACTCGATAGAGTCCAGACCAAAACACTGCCGAAGATCGACAATCGGTACAATTGTTCCTCGCAGGTTAATAACGCCTTTAATATGGCTTGGGGCGTTGGGTATTGGCGTAGCCGACTCCCACCCCCTAATTTCTTGCACACACAAAATGTCTACGCCATACTCCTCACCCGCCATAATAAATGTCAGGTACTGATCGCTCATGTCAGCACTTAGACCGACACCCTCCTTACCAACACCACCGGAACTGATATTCTGTTTCGCTGTGGAAAGTTCCTGCATAAATCCTCCTAACCCACCATCCGTACTTTTTCGATACGGGCCTTTGAGTTTTTGTCTTGCGTCAACTGGTGTGCAATACCAAACTTTTCTCCGGCAAGCTTAACCACCCCAGTAATATCAATAATGAAAGCCACAGTTCCATCACCCAAAATAGTCGCGCCGGACACACCGTCAATACGCTTGTAATTTTTCTCCAAACTTTTGATTACAACCTGTTGCTGTGCGAGTAACTCATCAACAACGATGCCCACCTTTTCCCCGTCGGCCTCAACCACTACCATAAGCAACTGTTCTAGATCAGTGCTACCCGGCGATACCGAAAAGGTTTTATGCAGTTCAATAATGGGCACATAATCGTCTCGCAACCTAAAAACATCGCAACCGCCGGCAACCCGACTAATAAGCTCGCGACTACACTGCAGGGATTCAACTATGGACACCAGCGGGAAGATATAGGTATTGGCACCAACTCTTACTAGCTGACCATCAAGAATGGCCAGTGTTAAGGGTAGTCGTATTGTTATGGTAGAACCCTTGCCTTTATGGGAGCTAATCTCCACGGTGCCATTCAAGGACTGAATATTACGACGCACAACGTCCATACCCACACCACGACCCGAAACGTCGCTGACATTTTTGGCCGTGGAAAATCCGGGTTGGAAAATCAGGTCGTAAGTCGCTTCTTCGGAGATAAGACCGGCATCGGTAAGCGAAAGAATATTCTTTTCTACTGCCTTCGCTACAATTTTTTCGCGATCAAGGCCCTGTCCATCATCGGCAATTTCGATAACAACATTCCCGCCCTGGTGATAAGCGTTAAGCGTGATCGTGCCAACCGCCGGCTTGCCCTCTGCCAAGCGTTCCTCCGGTGTCTCTATGCCATGATCCACCGCATTGCGCACCAGATGAACTAATGGGTCTCCGATTTTCTCCATAACGGTTTTATCAAGTTCGGTTTGATCACCGATCATTTCAAGGTGTAGCTGCTTACCCAAGCTTTGCCCAAGGTCACGCACCATGCGAGGAAACCGGCTAAAGGCAAAACTAATGGGTAGCATGCGTATACGCATGACGCTTTCCTGTAGTTCTCGCGTGTTTTGTTCCAGCTGGCTGAGGCCTTCCATTAAACTGGGGATACGCTCCACGTCAAAATCGGAACCTAGCTGGCCTAACATCGACTGAGTAATAACAAGCTCGCCAACCATATTGATCAGGTTATCGACCTTGTCAATGCCTACGCGAATACTACCGGTATCAGTTGTGCTCTTTTTAGCTGCCACTATTTTTTTCGGTACCGCCACACCATTTTCAGCGGATCCAACCGATTTTTTCGGTACATTCACCTCCGGCAAATTCACGTCTACCGTGGATGATTTTATGTCCGTGCTATCATCGGTAGTATCGGTAGTATCGGTAGTATCGGTAGTATCGCTACTTTTTTCTGTAACAGAGTTACTGGCTTCACCGTCGTAGACAACGCTTAACTTTGCTTCATCGGCTACCCATTCAAACACTTCGTGAATAGACGCTTCTTCAGCTGAATCCGAAACTAATACCAATTCCCAAGACAAGTAGCATTCTTCATGGTCCAACAACTTTAGACTTGGTAGAGCGTTAAATATGGGTTGAACCGTTAATTCACCCATCTCCTTCAGAGCGGAAAATAATCTTAGGGGTTCATTTCCGCTGCGCAGCATATTGCAGTCCGGCTCAAAGTAAATAAGCCAACGTTGGTGTGACTGTATTTTTTCAATTACAATTTCTGACTCGTCAGCAACCCACTCAAAAACTTCTTCTATAGTTTTTTTGGTAGCGCTAGATTGAAAGGTTAAATCCCAGCTTAGATAGCATTCTTCAGGATCAAGGCTTGACAGGCCTTCAAAACTCCAAGAGCAAATACAAGTCTGGATATGCCCCAAACCCTCAAGCTCCCTAAAAATTCTTACAACGTCATTGCCGGTTCTTAGAACAGATTTTTCAGGAACAAATTGAATTTTCCATAAATAATCTTCGGCATCTAAGGGTGGCTTATCTACCACTGCCGCCAATCCATGGTCGCGCTTAAACGAATCGGCGCCTTCAGCATCAACGGTTTCTTCTACAGATATTCCCGTTAACTCGGTAATAAGCTCGCTCGAAAGCATCTGAGAAAATATTCCCTTCAACTCAACAGATAAAGCGGTATTACTCTGTTCGCCGGCTTGCAGCAGCTGTAACATTTCACGCATGCAATCGACAGATTTCAAAAAAATATTTACGTCTTCGGTGGTGAGTCCACGCTTACCCGAGCGAACTTGGTCCAAAATGGTTTCCAGATCGTGAGTAAATTCAGAGACAGAAGAAAATCCAAAGGTAGCGCTCCCTCCTTTGATGGAATGAGCTGATCTGAATATGGCGTTAATCGTTTCCGAATCAATATTATTCGGATCGACTTCCATCAGCGCGGCTTCCATTACATCCAGCCCTTCAAAACTTTCTTCGTAGAAAACCTGATGAAATTGGGTTAAATCGATGCTCATAATTTGCTACCGGTTCGGATCTGTTCCATTGTACCGGGCTTTCGATACCGGCTTTTTCCCGCGAATGCCTCCGTCGTCAGATAACTTTACCGATGGTGGCTAACAGCTGATCCGGGTTGAACGGCTTTACGATCCAGCCTGTAGCACCGGCGGCTTTGCCCTCAGATTTTTTGTCGGCTCCGGATTCCGTCGTCAACATAAGAATGGGGGTAAACTTAAACGTAGGAAGTGACCTCAACTCTTTTATAAGCGTAATCCCGTCCATATTCGGCATATTGATGTCAGATATCACCAGATCAACGCTTCCTCCAGCTTTTGCCAGCGCCAAAGCTTCCACACCATCGGCCGCCTCGCAGACATCGTGACCCGCACCTTTGAGAGTAAAACTAACCATTTGCCTCATTGAGGCGGAATCATCAACGGCGAGTATTTTTGCCATACAATCTTTCTCCCGTTCACACAATGTGTGACATTTAAAACCTATCAGCCAGAGAAGCTGAAATATTCACCTAACGACCATCTTGGCTAGGCAAACGAGATCTATACAGGCAGCTTTTAGAGACAGATCTTTGCGAATTAAACGCAAAAAATTACTGAATACATGCACCGCCTGCGGCGAAAGGCCCCAATTAGTCGGAATAACAACGACGAATCGGCTATTTACGCCCATTTTCCTAAAGCATCTCGCACGGGTTTCCCGCTCAATGTCAGAATTCACCTAGCACGCCGCTAATGAATCCCTATGGCATTACCCAGGCCAAGCAGATCTGCGGCGTTACACAATGAAACTGAAGGGTGATCCCAGGTCACAGCAATTTGCCGCTCGCGGGTCGCCTGCATAAATGCCAGAAGCAATTGCAAACCTGCCGTATCGGCTCGCTGTACATCTTCAGCTTTCAATACAACCGCATCACAATCCTGTTTATCAACCAGAGCTTCGAACTCTTCGTGTAGTCCGTGCACATTGGCGATGGTGAGATTCTGAGGTAGATTAAAGCTAACTGTCGCACCCATCGTCCTTACCTCCTGCTTTCCAATATTCTCTATAGATAGTCCCTGTTAAAGCACGCCGATTCCGCGCACAAACTAAGTCTAGACCGAGATATAAAAGTTGCTAGCCGACATTTGAAGCCATGACAGAGGAATCACGGATTTTTACAGCCGATTACCGGATAAAAAACCGATTCAGGATGTGGGATTGACAGCAATGCCTAGACCGCCTCGTTAATGCACAGCGTTAGCGCACTGCGGTGTAGCCAGCAATGGAAAGCCTCGACCTAAAAACATCGCGCTTAAGCAGTAAAACGATGGCTATATATAATGGCTGGAAAGACAAGTATCTAAGCGCAAGAAATCTATTGATGCTTAACGACGCATTTATTAAGCTCATTTGGTTATAAAGGGCACCTCTATTAATCGATCTTGCCGCTGAGTGGGCTTTGTGTGCGATTGATAGAGATACTCTAAAAAGCTTAATCCCAAAAGTGAAACACATCCTGCGTTAACAATTCTTAACGGACTTCGATCAAATGTGTGTTTTAAATGGCTGGATTTATTGACCAGACATTGCCAGTATTGTGCTTTAACGCGCCGCAATGCAAAATTACAGGTCGGCCCTGTCTAAAGACCTTACAAGGCCCTATGAAGCGCCACTGTTCACCCTGTGAATGCAGTGAAATATTGGTGCCCTTCAGGCTTGGCCAATAGTAGTAACTGCATCACATTATTACCTAGGGATCTCACGGTGCGCGTAATGATAAAAAAAACAATTTGCAGTAAAAGAGAGCATTTGGAGCCCGCATGTTAGTTCAGCAAGAACACCCTATTCATATTGCCGTTCTTACCCCGTACCTGCAGGGGGATTACATGGGTGAGATCATCAACCAAATACGTCATATTTGCGAACTTAAGCAGTATCAATTTACCGCTATCCGTACAGATGGCTTTGGTTCTTTTAATCTCGCTATTGGGCTGGAGCAATTCAGCGCGGTTATTGTGATACGTAATGCAGCCAACCCAAAATTGGTGGAGAAAATACAAAATCGTGGTATTCCGGTAGTGGCTATCGCCCACGACTACTTTCCACTCGAAGTTCCCGTGGTTACCTGCGACAATAATTTGGGTGCAGAATTAGCTTTTGACCATCTCCGCGCCAAGGGCCACCGAAACATGGTCTTCATTGGCGACATTACCCAGTACGACCTACGTAAACGCTACGAACGCTTCTGCGAGCTTTTAAAGCTACACGATCTTCCCTGCGGAACCGCGCAACTGATCTGCGCGCCCGACACTATTTTTTCGGGCGGCTTGGCTGCTGGCGCAGAGTTTTTTAACAGCGCCTCAAATTGCACCGGGGTATTCTGTGGTGCTGGCCACACGGCTATGGGCTTCGTCAAACAATTAGAGGCCGCTGGTATTCACGTACCAGAAGATCTTGATGTGGTTACATTCGATTCAATTCGGATGATGAAGGTACTCACACCACAGCTTACCTGTATTGACCAAAACCTAGACCTTCTCGCTCACCGTTGTATTGCCTCGCTAGAAGGTATGTTGCACGGCGGTACGCTACCCACTAAGGCTATTACGATTGCGCCTACTTTGTGCCCTGCCGAACAAGTACGCGATATTCCCAGAGAAGAATCCTCTCGAAATGGTACCACCGGCTCGCTATCAAACCCCAATTACACCAGCTCGCTACTGAACAACGCCTTCGAAATGACCCGTGATATTGTCGACTCTCGCCTCGATAAAATTATGGGTGTTGCGCCACTGTTTAGTGAATATATGGCCTTTGGGGTACTATCCTGTGTTATCTATGACCGCAAGAGACGCCCGTATCTCTACACCCACAAAATATTCGAGCCAACAGAAACACTGTGTATAGCCGGCAATGGCACGGACGTTACCCATCGCTGCCTTCCCGAAGAATTTCCGCCTCCTGCGATACGCAGCCGTCTTTCGCCTCCTTATGATACCTGGGTTCACTTCCCGGTATTTTGTGAAGATACTCTGTGGGGCGTTCTCAGTTTTGTCGGGGTGCGCAAACACGCACACCACAACAGTAGCTTTTCGAGTTTTACCAGCTTTATCGACAATATCAGTTTTTCCTACGCAAAAATGTTGGAAATATCATCCCTAAAAGAAGAGCTTAAGCGCACAGAGGCCGACTCACCTCAAATTCACCGGGTAACGGGGTTAAACAACAGCTTACCGAGTTTCGAATGGGACTTGGAGAAAGGCTCCGTGCAGTGGAGCGATCTAGCGTTGGAGCTACTCGGATTTACCACGGAACTGGAGAAAAACATTTATCGTAATATGGAAATATTTGACCGAGTTCACCCAGAAGACGAGAGCAAGCTACGTAAAGAATTAACCAATAGTTTGTCTAAGCTTGGCGATATGACCACCGCCGCGCGATTAAAAAACGCTGGAGGTGACTTTCATCAATACAGCCTACAGGGTGAAATATTACACGAAGAAAATAGCCGTGCAATTCACTACCGCTGCTGTTTATCCTTAATTAATTAGGGCCGATATGACCATTGCGCTGAGCAACCCACTCCTCAATCTGGGCTTGCTCCTTGCGCTCAAGCATAGCGCCCTCTTCTTCAACATAGCGCTGCTGAAGATCAATAAGCGATTGCTGCTTTAAATAACATTTTTGCCATTCGGCCTGTGCCTGGAGTAACTGTTTTTCAGCCTGTTGTACTACCAGCCCCTGCCCCTCTATTGCCTGAGACATTTGTTGCAAAAATGTGCGTGACTGACCTAGCTGTGAAGCACGTATCTTTGAATTATTGCCTGCGAATGCACTTTCGTAGTGCTGATAATATTCCTTTAGCTCATGCCAACGCTGCTGGGATGCTTGCAGTATTTTCTGTTGATCTCGCAGCTCCAATGCTGCACTGTCCTGCTTTCGTCTTGCCAGCTCAATCACTATATCCATTCGCTTGGAGCGCTTGGCTGCCATCACCGCCTACCTTGCGCCAACGGTCTCTGAGCCTTACGAGGGTTGGGGGCCGTATTTGTAGGCTGGGTTTGCGGGTGATTGGGCGCTTGTCCAGACGGTTGTTGCGGTTGAAATTGTGATTGAGGTGATGATGGGCTTGCTGTTTGCGGCTGAAGTACTGCATCAAGTAGCGCACGGCTTTGATCGTAGGGTGCGGCTTCTGTCATTTTTTGTGTGATAAATTTTTTGAGGTGCGGCTGCCGTTCAATGGCTTCATCAATCTCCGGGTCACTGCCGCGGCTATAGGCACCAATGGCAATTAAATCTCGATTAGTACGAAAACGGCTCAGTAACTGCTTGAATTTTTGTGCTCGTAAAAGATGGTTTTCATCAACAATATTTGGCATAACACGACTGACGGAAGCCTCAACATCTATCGCCGGATAAACCCCCTCTTCCGCCAACTGACGGGAAAGCACAATATGACCGTCCAAAATGGCTCGCGACGCGTCGGCAATGGGGTCCTGTAAATCATCACCTTCGGTTAAGACGGTATAAAATGCGGTAATAGACCCACCGCCTTTATCCGCATTACCGGCACGCTCAACTAATTCAGGGATTTTGGCGAATACACTCGGGGGATAACCTTTTGTAGCCGGTGGCTCACCAATAGCCAATGAGATTTCACGTTGTGCCTGAGCAAACCGCGTAAGTGAATCCATTAACAAGAGAACGTTCTTTCCTTGGTCGCGGTAATATTCGGCAATACGCGTGGACAATTGCGACGCGCGTAAACGCATGAGCGGTGCATCATCGGCTGGCGCGGCCACGACAATGGCTTTGGTAAGCCCCTGCGGCCCAAGGGTATGATCAACGAACTCCTTTACCTCTCGGCCACGCTCACCGATTAAACCCACAACAACGATATCGGCCGTGGTAAACCGGGTCATCATGCCAAGCAATACACTTTTACCTACGCCACTACCGGCGAACAAGCCAATACGCTGGCCTTTACCAACGGTAAGTAAACTGTTTATGGCTCGAATACCCACATCCAACGGCTGATCGATGGGGTGCCGGTGTAAGGGGTTTATGGTACTGGGTTCCAAGTCTATCTTTGCATCGGTATTTACGGGCCCTAGGCCATCTAACGGCTGACCAATACCATTAAGAATTCGACCACGCAGATGGTCGCCCATACACAAATTTTTGTGCGCATGTATTGGCACAACCCGCGCACCGGGCTGCAGGCCTTCGAGTTTTTGCACCGGCATCAAAAATGTTTTTTCATTATGGAAGCCAACCACTTCGGCCTCCAACTCGCGGCCATTACTTAAAACGACTTTACACTGTCGCCCCACCGGCACATTCAAGCCAACGGCTTCTAAAGTTAATCCAACAAGGCGTGTAAGCCTACCTTCCGCCTCGGGAACTAAGTCTAGGGAATGATCGCGGTCATACTTTTTTAGCCGATCGAATATTGACGGCGAGAACGTATTCACGCTGGGTCATCCAAGATGTTCTCGGATGATGACGCTGGAGAGCTAAATGAGGCCTCTGTAGAGGCGTTCGGAGCCGTGCTATTAGGTGTCGGCGGCGGACGACTAGTGTGTGATTCAGTGAGATCATCTACACTCGTTGAAACATCCCCCCGCGGTATGTCCGACATTTCTTCAACATCCTGTAAAAAGTACTCGAATCGTTTTTCGATAGAGAAATCCACAAGGCTTTCGGCTGATTCAACTCGACAGCCTCCGGATGCCAAACGATTGTCGTCACATAATCGCCAGCTTCTATGTTGCTGCGGCATTATGTCATCGAGTAATTTTGCGTCTTCTTCGTTTACAAATACGGTTACATTCTTGGCTCCCACCGGAAGCGCAGCTAACGCCCGCCCCACCAATTCACCCAGCTTATTTGGATCTGCCTGAATGGTATCAGCCACCAATTTTTGCGTGAGCCTCAAGGCAAGATCAACAACCTGTTTTTCCAGTAGCGTATCCTGATCAAGCATGGGCGCCATCAACCTATTCGCAATTTCGGTAATACGCTTTTTTTCGTTGTCGAGCCCCTCACGAGTGTCACGATAAGCACGCTGCTCGCCAGCGGTTTGACCCTTTTTTTCACCCTGAGCCAAACCCTTTTCCATACCCTCTTTAAAACCGTCAGCGTAGCCTTCCTGCTGAGCTTGGTCAGCAATATTCTGAAGCTGCTCAGCGGTTAAAGGCTTAGGCTTTGCGTGGCGAGGAACATTTTCAATTTTTTCTTTAGATTGGTCCTTCTTTTCACGTTGTGAGCTTTTAACCACTTTCTTGTTTTTACCAATACTAGGCAGTGTCCAGGTAGACACTGAACCTGCGTCGCCAGTAAAATTTTTGTCGTCATTACTACCACGATTAATCACAGCATTTCTTCGCCACCGCCGCCCAAGTTAATTTCGCCAGCATCCGCCATTCGGCGGGCAACCGTAAGGATTTCTTTCTGCGAACTTTCCACCTCTGAAACCTTAACCGGTCCTTTCGCATCAAGATCGTCCCGTAGTAATTCTGCCGCTCGTTTAGACATGTTAGCGAATATCTTATCCTGCAAGGCTTCATCGGCACCTTTAAGCGCGAGTATAAGCACATCAGACGATATTTCACGTAATAGCGCTTGAATACCCCGGTCGTCCACATCTTTAAGATTTTCAAATACAAACATGAGGTCGGCAATTTGATTGCCCATATCATCATCAATTTCGCGAATAGAATCCATAAGCTCACCACCGATGGCGCTATCCAAATTATTGACAATTTCTGCAGCCGTTTTAAAGCCACCCATTTCTTTTGTTTGCGACCCGGCATTACCGGAAAACTGTTTTTCCAAAATGTCATTTAGTTCTTGCAAAGCCCCAGGCTGAACAGTATCCAATGCGGCTACACGCATCATCACATCTAGGCGTACTTTCTCAGAAAAATGGGCCAACACCTCCGCCGACTGGTCTGCGTCCAAATAGGCCAACACTATGGCCTGAATTTGGGGATGCTCATTACGAATAATATCGGCAACTGAGCGTGCTTCCATCCACTTGAGCGTATCCAACCCAGTGGTATTACCGCCGAGCAAAATTCTATCGATTAAACCATTGGCCTTATCTTCTCCCAAGGCCGTAACGAGCATGTTACGAATGTAGTTATCTGCCCCCATTCCTAGCCCTGTTTGGGTTCTCACTTCTTCCATAAAGCTATTCAGCACAACTTCTACTTCATATTGCTGTACATTATTCAGCGCCGCCATTGCGGTACCTAATCGCTGAACTTCTTTTGGGCCCATGTGCCGTAATATTTCAGCGGCGCTTTTTTCGCCAAGGGTCATCAATAAAATGGCCGCCTGATCTACCCGGTTTAAACTAACCGTTGGTTTGCCATCCTGATCAGTCGCTGGAGGGTTTGCCACGCTTATTCCTCATTTATCCAACGCTTGATAACTTGGGCGACACGCCCGGCATCTTCTGCCACCAAGCCTTTTACCGCGTTCAATTGTTGTTCATAGCTTTCTTCCGGGCTAGGCAGCGCTAATGCGTCACCACCGGTAAGCGTTACGGTCTCATCCGAAAGTGAA
Source organism: Teredinibacter franksiae (assembly GCF_014218805.1). Taxonomy (NCBI): domain Bacteria; kingdom Pseudomonadati; phylum Pseudomonadota; class Gammaproteobacteria; order Cellvibrionales; family Cellvibrionaceae; genus Teredinibacter; species Teredinibacter franksiae. The sequence continues at coordinate 747,424 of NZ_JACJUV010000001.1, forward strand.
TCGAAAGAGTCAATTCCCGCGGCCTGCAGAGCGGCAATTTCTTTTGCTTCGTCATCCGCTTTGGATTTCGCCCCTGCCCCTGCCAAACTTTTTAATACCGGCCTTAACAAACCTGTTATAAGCACCAATATTATCAATACCCCCGCCGCTTGTTTCGCTACCTGTTTAAACCAGTCGGATTCCCAGATGGGCAACTCTTCCATCGCATCCACTTTAGGCAGCGGAATAAAAGCCTCATTCAATATATTGACACTGTCACCACGAGCGGCCGAAAAGCCCACCGCGTTTCGAACAAGTATAGACAACCTCTCCAACTCAACATCCGTCCATCGAACAGGATTCACTTCGCCTGTTGCGGCATCAAGCACTTTTTTATCATCAATCACCACCGCTACCGTTAACCGGCGCAATCGTCCTTTTTCATGTTTGGTATAACTAACCGTTCTGTCCAGCTCGTAATTCTTGGTTGACTGGGTACGGCGATTGCTGGGTGGTGGCGCGTCCTCACCTTCGTTTCTGTTGTTAGCCACTTCGGGCGCCGCGCCAGCGGCTGGGGGCTGATTGGTAAGAGCCCCAGGTATGCCCCCACCTCCCGCCGCCCCAATGCGTTGTTCGTCCACCGACTGCTCGCTACGAATCGCCGGCAAATCAGGATTATAGGACTCTTCAGCCTGCTCAATTTCAGTAAAATCAATATCAGCAGCAACTTCGGTTTTAAAATTGGCATCACCTAAAATTGGCGATAGCAAACGCCGAATACGCAACACAACATCGCCTTCAATTTTACGGGTGTAATCGATGTGCTGAGCGGCAACCACAAGCTTCTCATCTTCGGCACCAACCGAAAGTAAGCTTCCTTTTTGATCAACAATAGTGACATTCTCCACATCCAGCTCAGGAATACTGGAGGCGACTAAGTTAGCAATGCCACGAACTTGCTTGGGCTGAATAGGTCGGCCGGGAAACAGGTCTAAAAACACCGAAGCGCTGGGCTCTCTGCCGTCGCGAATAAATACCGTTCGTTTAGGTATAGCTAAATGCACTCTTGCACCGCGCACAGAATTAATACTGCCAATAGTACGCGCCAACTCCCCCTCTAACCCGCGTCGATAACGCGTGGCCTCCATAAACTGACTGGTACCAAGCGGCTGCTCTTGATCCAACAATTCAAAACCAACTGACTTATCTCCCTGAATACCGTTTTCAGCAAGTACCAATCGTGCTTTATGTACTTTATCCACTGCGACCATAAGCGCACCGGTGGAGCCGTCAATTTTGTAGGGGATTTCATTAAAATCGAGTATTTGACCAACTTCGGATGAATCGAGGCGGTCGAGACTTCCATAAAGGGGCTTATAGTCTTCGCCCTGACTCCAAAGTACTACCGCAAAGCCGATGGCTACACTGGCCGCCAAGCCAATCATCAAACCTGCCTGACGGACAAGGTTTAGATTGTTAAAGCCTTCAATCAGCTCAGTAGTACCGCCGGCGCTGGCTGCTGCATTTGCCATAGTTCAGTGTCCAATGTTAATTTTTATGCACCCATCAACGATTTAGATGGGCATATTCATAACGTCGCGATAAGCCTCCACTAGCTTATTGCGCACCTGGACCATCGCATCGAAGGCCACTCCCGCTTTTTGTGATGCAATCATTACATCCGTTACGTCAATATTCTGATCTCCCCGCACATAGGCCTCAGCCATAGAACTTGAAGCTTGTTGAACGTCATTCACCTTGTTAACGGCCTGAGACATAATGTCGCCAAACTCGGGGCTCTTTACCTTACCCGACTCATACAACCCCTCGCCGCCGGTGATTCTATCCTTCGCAGCCAATCCATCCGGCCCACCAAACGCACTGGTTTGCTGCTTGATCGCTCGCATTTCCACTAACAGTCGATTAACGTCCATTCGGTCGTTCATGATCGCATCTCTAAATTGCCACGTATTACTTAAGGATTTAATGCCAGATTATTGTCGTTTGCGGAAGCGAAACGACTTTACAGTTAGAGAAAAAGCACAAACTGGGCCAAGGTTTGCCAAAGCGGCAATTTATTACCGCTTTCACCGGCACCGGAATTCTGGAGGAGTCAATAAAGGGTATTCTGATAAAGAAAAGCTGTAAGGGGAATGTATAAATGTAGAAAAGCCGAAACCATTCAGCTAAGAACAATCTCGGCTATACCTGTGCCCATACGAGTAACAAGCACATTAGCAATAGGCGCATAGATTTAAACACCGAGTGCTGCACCGGTTTGCTCCCGGTTTACCCTTAGTTTACTACCTGCGCCATGAGCTGACTTTGCTGCATAGTGTGCAAGCAACCGGCAACTCAAAAACTGATGATAAAAAACCGTTTAAATATCGAAATTAAATTCCCGCACTTCTCTTAGAAGGCGCATTTCTTCAATTTTATTTTCAAGCCTGCGACGTGCATCTGTATGAGCCTCCACGCCAGCAACGCCGTCACTGCCCAAGGTTTCTTCAACCTCTAGGGCATTTTCCAGAATAACATTGTTCAAGTCAGAAGAACTATCCAAAACCTCTATACCCATAAAGCAGACTCCCACATAGGTAAATTCAAATTAAAAAAGGAAATGAATGAATACTAACTGCGGCTATCCTCCACTTTAATTGTTACAGTTCAGTTACGACAATATGAATATTGACGATTCAAGTCGATAATACCAAAACTTTTTTATTTTGAAATGTTTTTTTACCGTCTATTAGGAATAAAATGGGTACATTAGATTTTTATGTCTTTCCGCTCTAAAAGGCGGCGGCCTCGAGCGAGTACCCCTCATCCCGTAGTCTCGCCAACTTGTAACGCAGCGTTCTCGGGCTAATACCCAAACGTTCTGCGGTCTGTTTCTTACTGCCTTTTTCTTGTCGTAGTGTTTGCAAAATAATTTCAAACTCACGTTTCATAAGATCTTTGTCAAGACGTGCAGAATCGTCTACTTGCTCGACTACCGCATGTTCAAACACACCCTCCGGAAGGGCCTCAGAAGCCGCCCGCAAAACAGTATTTTTGGTGTGCTCGGCGACCGCCTGGAAAAGCGAGGGCTTCTCACTATAGGCTGCAGTTTCCGCCAACCCAAGGTCGGCTGTGCGCAGGGTGTTACCAGGCTGTAGAATGAGTGCACGCTGCATAACATTGTCTAGCTCTCGTACATTACCCGGCCAGCTATAATCCTGCAAAAAATCTTTGGCATCCCCCGAAAGGCTGACGCCATTTCGATGTTGTTTAGCCGCATGACTCGCCAGTAAAGATTCCGCCAGCGGAATAATATCTTCTCTTCTATCACGCAACGGTGCCCACTGTAATGGCAGTACACTTAAGCGAAAATAGAGGTCTTCACGAAACTTTCCTTCCGCTACCAATAAACGCATATCCCGGTTAGATGTTGCAATAACACGTACATCCAAGCGTATGTTTTTTCGCCCCCCCAACCGCTCTACTTCACGCTCCTGCAGTACACGCAGTAGTTTTGCCTGTAAACCAAGGTCCATTTCAGAAATTTCGTCCAATAAAATGGTGCCACCATTGGCCTGCTCAAACTTCCCTGGCGATGACTGGTAGGCACCGGTGTAGGCGCCTTTCTCATGACCAAACAACATAGCTTCGAGCATGTTTTCTGGAATCGCGGCGCAGTTTAAAGCCACAAAGGGCATTTCCCTGCGGGGCGATTTTTCGTGAATATATTTTGCTAACACTTCTTTACCTGTGCCCGATTCGCCAACAACTAAAACCGTGGAATCCGATTCTGCCACCCGACAGGCCAGCTGTAACAATTGCCGGCTAACTTGAGCAATGGCAATAGGCTCGTTGGACTGATGTGTACCATGACCGACATACTTGCCAATGGTTTCCATCAGTATTTTTGCTTCAAACGGTTTTACTAAGTAGTCCACAGCACCATTCCGCATAGCCTCAACAGAATCGCTGATGCTTGCATAAGCTGTTACCAATAGAACTGGAATTTGTGGGAAATCTTTTTTAACCTGCATCAATAGATCATGTCCACTCATCTTCCCCATGTTGACATCAGATATAATCAAGTCGAAATGCTGGGTCTCCTCAAGACGCATAAGCGCCTGTTCCGCGGAGTCGGCCTCAACAATATCGAACCCGTTTAACTGCAGCGTATCAACCAGCGCTTCGCGAAGATTTTTATCGTCCTCTACAACCAAAATTTGGCAGGCGTGAGAGCTATTGCTGGACATACTATTCTCCAATCTTCAGTTAATTCAGGTGGCATGAAAGGGAATTAAGATATTCGCTAAAACCCCCCTCCCCTTCTTGGAATTCAATTTAAATTCACCTCCATGAGCTTTGACCACCTGCTGTACAACGGCCAATCCAAGCCCTGTACCCTGTGCTTTTGTGGTGGTAAATATTTCGTAGCCTGCACTCAAAACTTCTTCAGCCATTCCTGGTCCGTTGTCTTGAATACTGATTCTCACGTACTCCGGTGTAAGAGTAGTAACATCAAAATCGAGGGTAAGAATGGCCCCTCCGTCTATCGCCTGTATACCATTATTGACCAAATTCATTAATGCGCTGATGAGTGCTTCCCTATTACATTTGATCGTACGAGCACCCACAGTATTGCTCCAATGGCACTGACTACCGGAAGACGATATGGCCACTTCCGCCGCTTCCCGCAAGCCTTTTTCTAAATCAGCTACGGTAATCACATCATTCAATGGAAGTTCACTTTTAACAAATAACAGCATGTCACGTACCTGTCGTTCCATATGCTGTAATCGGCCAAAAAGCTTTTTTGAGAAATCGCTTCGTTTTTCCACTGTTAAGCTGGAATGACACAGGTGATCGGCATACAGAATAGCTGCCGAGAGCGGCGTTCGAATTTGGTGTGCCAGAGCTGAAACCATTTTCCCCATGGCTGACAACTTGTCGGTTCGACTTACCTGCTGCTGTAGTGCGCGCGTTTCGGTTAAATCGGTGAGCAAAATAATTTGGCCGCCTCCCTGTGTGCCACTGCGCTCACTCATATCCAGAGAGCTGGTCGCCACACTTAAGCGTCGCCCCGAACGCGTTGATACTTCTAGGCCATCGTCGTTACGCGGCGCAAAGCATTCACCGATGACTTCACGCCACAGGCGGCCATTTAGGGCTGTAGCCAGTAATCGGTGCGCAGCCGGGTTGGCTTCGGCAATACGACCGCGAGCATCCAGAACAATCACGCCACCGGGCAGAACGTCCAGTAACACAGCCATTCGCTGCGCCAATTGCTGTTTTTTATGGTGTTCGTCATCTTTCTCTGCCGAGACCTGATCCAGTTCAAGGGTTAGCTGGCCGACTTTCTTTTCCAGTACACGATAAGAGGTCGCCAGTTGCTGAGATGTCTCATTAAAAAACTCAAACGCTGCTGCCAGGCTCTCTTGCTTTTGAGCAAAAGAATCAGGGGTTTCGGACGGCTCTAATAACGATGGTGAAGCAGACAACAAGCTAATCTCCCGGCAGTAATATGTCGCACCAGAGGGTGTTAATAGCTGTAGTGCAAACCTAATGCCAGAAGAATTAATCCTTTTAAATCAAGGTGTTATTCTGTTCTTTGTGGGGGCTAGTGCAGATTCGTCAGGGAATTGACGAAGAACCGCGGGCCGAGCGGCCCGCGAGGAACGAACAATGTACTTAGACAATAAGGTTGTACTGCTGCAAAACATCGATGATCTCTGCCCGAGGGTTCTCTGAGAGCGCTAGCTTTTGCCCTGTAATTTTTTCGGCTATCCCTGTGTACGTAGCCGATACCTGCATGAGTACTTTTTCTGACAACGCATTATTTTTAGCCAATTCGCTGCGCTCGGCCATGCGATCTTTATTGAGCAGAATATCGGGATCTGGAAAGTGGTTCAGTAACAGCTGACGGAACTCTTCTTTAGACTTTTCAATCACCTTACCGTCGCGATAATGGGGCCCATCCCATATTCGGGAGGAATCCGGTGTTCCCACTTCGTCCATATAAATTAATTCTTCTTCACCCTTATCGTTGGTGACATAACCGAATTCAAACTTGGTATCGACAAAAATTTGGTCAAGCTTAGCCAGCTCCTCGGTTATGACATCGAAGCCTTCTTTTAATAGCTTTTCGTACTCATCGATATCCGTCGGACTCCGAAAATTAAAGGCCTGATAATTCTGTTCAATGTCGCTACGGGTAATATTGACATCATCCACTTCCGGTACGCCGGGAATGCCTTGGAGAATGCCTTTAGTAGAGGGCGTAATCAGTAACTCGGACAGTTTTTGATCTTTCTGCAGGCCTTCTGGAATCTGAATACCGCAAAATTCACGCTCTCCTTTAGTATAAGAGCGCCACATTGATCCGGTAATATACTGTCGGCAAATGGCTTCAATCATCACCGGTTTGGCTTTCTGCACAATCCATACAAACGGGTGTGGAATATCGAGAATATGACTGTTTGCCAAGCCTTTTTCACGGAACAAACGAAACCAGTGATTTGATATAGCATTGAGTGATGCCCCTTTACCCGGAACACCGTTCATACCGCCTTCACCATGCCAAATACAGTCGAAAGCCGAAATACGATCACTAATAACCATGATCGCCAGCGGTGCATCGGCGGCCACTTTATAACCGCGCTCCTGAATAAGGCGCTTACTATCAGCTTCAGTTAGCCAATATACGGAACGGACTTTTCCACTATGGACGGGTTGATCGGTACGAATGGGCAGATCGTTATTAACGGAAAGAACGCGGTCTGCAAGGCTCATAATGATTCTCGCTCAAATACTCTTAAATTGATTAGGGATATTCGCTAGGTGAGGGAACCTAGCGAGAAGGGGCAGATAATAGCAAAAAAATGACGGAAGGGTCTAAGGCCACCCGACTAGTTTTTATGATCGGTAGGACGCTAAGGGGAGTTAGCCTCGCTGTAACCCATACTTGCGCATTTTTTCAACAAGTGTAGTACGACGAATGGTCAATTGTTCAGCAGCGCGGGCCACAACACCACCGGTATTATCCAAAGCTTGTTGAATAAGGCTTTGTTCCAAGCCTGCAATATACTCTTTCAGGTCTATACCGTTTTCGGGCAAAAGTGCAATATCACCCTCCCCCACAACGGTCGGTTTGCGAGGCTCCTCAGCAGCCATTCGCTCAAACTCTTCTTCTGGCTCCTCTTCTACGTGACGATAACGCGGGGGAAGGTCCTGCACGCCGACTATGCCATAGGGGTGAATAATCGCCATACGCTCAACAAGGTTTGCCAGCTCACGGACATTACCCGGCCACGCATGATGGCAAAGCGATAAAATGGCACTGGAATTAAAACGTACAGAACCTCGTTTCTCGTTTTCTAAGCGCGCCGTTAGCTCACTCACAAGCAGCGGAATATCCTCACCCCTGTCGCGTAACGATGGCACCCCAATAGGAAAAACATTCAAACGGTAGTAAAGATCTTCTCGAAACTTGCCTTCGGCAATCATTTCTTCGAGATTACGGTGGGTAGCGGCAATAATTCTGACATTGGTTTTGTATGTTTTATTGCCGCCCACACGCTCGAACGAACGCTCTTGCAAAACGCGCAATATTTTAACCTGCATGTGCAGCGGCATATCACCAATTTCATCGAGAAACAGCGTACCACCTTCAGCCATTTCAAAACGGCCAGCCCGCGAGCTGATGGCCCCCGTAAACGCACCCTTTTCATGCCCAAACAATTCACTCTCTAATAACTCGGCAGGAATCGCTCCGCAATTAACGGGGACAAACGGTTTGTCTCGCCGCGATGAATGGAAATGCAGGTTTCGAGCAACCACCTCTTTTCCCGTACCGGACTCACCCTCGACTAACACAGTGACTTCTTTATCTGCCACCTGAGACATCATAGAACGCACATTTTGAATGTCTCGACTGGTCCCGACTAAGCTTCGAAATAAATGCGCTGGCCGCTCGTCTTTGTCACCTTTCACTCGCTGCTGCGCTTCGTTGTAGCGCTGAGCTCGGTGAATAATATTGAGCATATCGGTGTAATTGGCGGGAAGGTCTAAATGATGAATGACCATGTGCCTAAGGTACGGATCCCAGTCTTCCGAGACTTGTTGCTCATCGCCAATGACCACCACGGGGGATAAATCGCAAAACTGACGAATATCCTCAAGCTGCGACTTTAAAGGTTGGCGCGCCCCGCTAGTACCAAGGAAAAACATACCAATATCTTTGCCGTTCTCCAAACTGACTGAGCCTTTACCTCGCCCCCTAATACTGTGCCAATCTGCATGGGAAATAATGCGCGTATTTTCGCCTAAAAAATCGAACACAACGTTCAAATCATGGCGCACATTTTCATCGTCCTCGATGACCAGTATTTCTTTCTCGTAAATCATTAGAGTCTTCCATTATTACTTCATTCCCAACCTGGGTATCTTTCATCAACAAAAAAGAAAATTCAAAGTATTGTATTTTATGCGGTTATTAAGCCAATTTTATACTTCGTCTGATTTTTGACTTGAAGAACTTCCCGACGCTGATGTTGATAAGTAATAGTCAACAAAATGCCGAGGGTCAAATTTCTGTCGGGGGATATGATCGAATGATCTAAAGAAACGAAAACGCTGAGTTTCCGGTAAGTAGCCGGTTATCTTACACTCACTCGGGGTGCGATAAATGACCAATACCTGTCAATGAAATGTCTCCAGCCTGCTCTGGTAGTGTGCACACAATATTCGCATACAGGTGTAAAACGCGCTCCAACTCTGACACCAATTCGGATGTGTCGCGATTATCATCATCAAAGGCGCGATTGAGGCAATCCCCAAGAACTTGATCCCACTTGCGAACACCCGGCCAGTCATTACTGTTAAACGCCTTTTCAAGCGAGTGGCGTGCACGTACCAAGGAAAAATGACTGGTAGAGATTACAGACATAGGTCACCCAAAGCAGCTATTAAAAACGTCCCGTACTAACTCCTACCGGAGCAGGACATATATAATAATAGCGGCCCTAAGCGAAATTTCTTTAGAGTTTTGGCGTTATCTACACGAATAAAGTTTGTCTATTATCGACCAAGCAATCGCTGTTCTAGGTCTGCTCGGTATCACCTAACAATTTGCCTAAGCGCAGCTTTTATCTTCGGCAATGGCTTCCCAGCCTTCGCGAACATTCGCAATAAGTTTACCGACTTCAGTTAATGCAAGCATTTCTTCTGCATCGGTACAACTTGCCAAACGGTCTTCCATATACGCGTACAACTTGTCTAAATTAACCGCAATAGAGCCGCCGGCGCCTAAATCTAAAGATTGACGCAGTCCGTTAATGATACCAATGAGCTTCGCAATAAGAACCGACTTATCCGTTTCATTCCCGTCTCGCACACACGCTTTCGCCTGTGAAACGCGCTCCAGCGCTCCCGACAGAAGTAGGGAAATGACTTCATGAGAAGAGAGGCTGTCTGCTTTCTCCTCCATTATTTTTGCAGCTTGGGTTGGGGCCACAGACATGGCAACCTCCTTTAAATAAAGTGACAGCGGCAGAAAAGTGCCGCTTTTAATCGTTCAAGGGAGGTAATGCAGGTTAAATGCCAAAAAGCCATTATAGGCGTTTCTCCGCATGTGGCCTGCTGGGGCCCAGAGAACCTCGCCAGCATCACAGGAGCACGGCTAAGCCTTGCTAGGAGGCATAGAAAGAAGCTCAACGAACGTAACGCAGCGCAGCGCAAGCCGCTCAACCGTGTTCCACGAACCATGTAGCGATTTTTGTTAACCGATTTGTTTCCAGGTATCCCGCATTTGAGCAAGCAATGTCCACGCTTCATCGAGCGATGCCGTATTCGCATCTCGGTGAGCCTGGGCTAGGATGGATTGTAAGTAAACATAGAGGCCATCTAGGTTTTCGGCAATATCACCACCTTTTTCGCTGTCTAGGCTGGTGCGAAGTCCACCCAATATCGCTATAGCGGCGTTAATTTTTTTACCCCGCAATTCGATATTTTTATACTCAATGGCACCTTTAGCCTGGGCAATTCTATCCAAAGCCCCTTCGTACAGCATATCAATAAGTTTATGCGGCGAAGCGACTTCCACACTGGCTTGACGGTGGACATTTACATATGAATCAACTGCAAATTGGGTATTCACGGTAACCTCACGAATTAGATACGTCTAATTAGGGTATCGACCAGTTTGGCAGATTCCTTAGCGGTCACGATAATAATTATTCAGCATACATTTCCCATTTTAGATCACAAAAAGGTAACCATGCGGCTAACAATTGCAGGGTTACCGAATTCTATTTGGCGCCAAATTTTTAGGTTGATCGTTGAACCGCTACTCTAAATCGACCTCTAAAAGCTTTGCATTAGTTTTGCCGATGACTACACGCCGCCGTTATACCAACTAAGGTTAGTCATACTTCTGAACATACAATATCAAGCACCGGCCTTACTTCATAATCCAGTAACCATTAAACTTATACCGTTTTCTATTGGGCCATCGATCCATCATTAGGTGTCGAATATTTTCGCATGTTCGCGGCCGAAATCGCCAATTTAAATTACACATCGGTCAACCGTTTTATTGTGCATTGAAACCCCATTACGGAATGGCTTACCTTAGTGCGTACCTACAATTTTGATGGCTAAGGTAATATCTGCCGTCCATATTGTTTTAATTAATCATTGCGGGCGGTAAAGGGCAAGGTATCAATCAGGCTCTCTAGAAAAGAGCCAGACGTATTAAGGCTGGCAAGTATGCGCTCCATCGAGATAAACTGATTAATCAAGCGTTCCTCGTAAGAAGACATACGGCGATCCAATTTTTCCTGATCATCATCCAGCTTTTCCAAGCTTTTTTCTAAGCTGGTTTCTCGAGTAGCGATTAATCCGTTGCTACCTAGAAACTCGCCCAATAGTGCATCCAATTCGCCGGCAAACCCACGGGAAAAATTTACCGTTGCGGTTGTCGCCGATTCGCCAATGACAAGCGCCAAACCTTCACCCGGCTGCCCGAGCGCTGGCAGTAACACATTAGAAGAGCCAAACCCTGCCGTACCATTTACTGTACCCGCCGTCGTAGTTCCCTGAGTGCCGGTTGCTACCGCAAGCCCGAGGTCTGTTTCGATATCCGTATGGGCGGTTAGGATCGAAATCTGTGAAGAGGAACCGTACTTATTGGAAACAATATCAAATCGATTGTTATCTGAATCGTAGGCGACGGTTACCGATGAACCGTCATCTGAGACATTGCTATCGGTATTTATCGCAGCCTGAATGGCGGCTGCCATGGCATCGTGGTCTGCATAGACCGCCTCTGCAAGGCTAATAGTATCGGTTGCCGTACCGTTTACCTCAAGGGTAAATTCATAGACTTGGCCCGTTGTGTCAAAGTTAGGGAACGCCGTTATTCCACCAAGCGTACCCCCTGTGTAAGCACCCCGTGAAGGCGTAGTAGTAGCGGTAATTTCGTATTCACCGGCGGCGGTATTGTCGTTATAACTATTAATGTAAATACCGTTGTCACTGGTTGCCGTGTGCGGTGCGAACAGTTTTTGAATATCTTCAAAGTGTTCGTCAAAGGCTTTGTCAAATGTTTCGTTATCGATACTCATGGTGCCATCCAGCTCTGTACGAATACCGATGGCGCCCATAGAGGTAAAACTAGAATCTGCAAGGCCTGGAATGGCGCTGCTAATTACCGTTTTAATTTGGGACAACATGGATTTCGCCAACGCATCGTTCGCCAGTGAGCCAATCACTTTTTCCTTATCGCCATCTTCATCTTCCCGTTCGGTTGTGCCCGTAGCGGGTGTAATGGCTTCAAGAAAAATATTGTAGGCTTCAACAAAATCACGAATATTCTGTTCGGCGAAAGCTTTATCGTCAGTAATGGTGACCGTTATCGGGGTTCCAGGGTCGGACTCCAATACGTCGAGCTGTAGGCCCTCCACTATATCGTCAATAGTGTTGGATTCTCGGTATACGGTTAACCCATTAATGGTTAGCTCGGCATCCCGACCACCTTGCTGTTGTGTTAACTGCGAGGCCGTTTCATTGAATGTAAATCGACTTAAACCGGCACTGTCGTTATTTGAGGGCGAACCACCCGCTTCTACTACGGATATCTCTAACTCATTATTGCTACCGGATTCAGCGGTAATTTGCAGTACATAGCCATTTAAACCGTCGTTTACAATGCTGGCCTGTACCCCAACCTCCGCATCGTTTATCGCATCGCGTAAACCTTCAAGTGAATTATTGGTACTGTCGATGGTGATGTTGACTTCTTCAGCTTCGAGGTCCTGGCTAAAGCCATCGGTGGCGAGCATAGCGCCCAAGCCATCAGCCGTTGCATCCCCAAAACGAAAAGTCAGTACGCCCTCGCCTACGGCATCGCTAGGGTCACTAAATGAGGTAGATGTCAGTGATTGTGAACTGGCGACTTCTTCAACCGTAAAAGTATAAGTGCCGGCTTGAACGTCGGTATCTAGCTCTACCGGAACCAAAGCACTACTCTGCGTAAATGATGCCGATTTACTGAATAAACCTTCCGGTTCACTCAACACATTGGCGGCATCCTGGAGTATGGCCATTGCGTTACTAACTAGACCAAAATCAGAAATTTGTGTTTCGGCTTTATCCCGTTTGGTATCAATGCGGTTTTGTGGCGCCGCACGTTCAATCTCCGTTAATTGCTTGGTCAGATTGGCGGTATCAATACCAGAACCGGCACCGAGTGACTGGATAATATTGTTGTCGATCATATTACATCTCCAAAAACATCCAGCAGTTTTTTATTTCCTTATAAAAAATACCGCCGCTTAACGCTCTGCTTACAACCAAAATTACAGGGCTGAAATAGGCAGAAAAGACGCGTAGATTATCCACGCGTCTTCCCTATGCTTCCTCATTAACTGGCTAAGCCAGAAATGTGAATGTACTAGGTTACTTTATCCAAGCGTATTCACTAACCGTAACTCTCCATCTTCTTTCAAGTTGCGTGCCAATTCCAAAAATACTTCTTCTGGAATCTGTCGAATGAGTTCACCGGAACCACCATCGACCACTTTAATTACGGTTTTATCAAGCTCTTCGTCTACTGAAAACTGTAGATTCCTTTGAATGGATTGCACGTAATCGTTAATTGATGCAACCACCGATTCCAATTTCGGTTCCGACTTTTCCGGTGCTTTTGGCACCTCATCGGCGGAATTCTTAATCTGGTTCTCAGTAGGTTCCGGCAATTTCTTGCCGCCAGTATCCCGAGCTTCAACAGCCCCCTTTGATGAAGCCTGCACAGCCGCCTGAAGCGGTGCTGGTGCTGTATTTCGTACTTCAATCATGGGTTAATCCTCTTCTCTCTCTTAATCTCCCCGGCATTAAGTAAACTACCGGGGATTTAAGTGACCTGTGGGTTAAAACCTTTAGGTTACTGTAAGAGTGAAAGAACCTGTTGAGGCCGTGCATTCGCCTGCGCCAACATGGCTTGCGACGCCTGCTGCAGTACCTGTGCTCGGCTCAAGTTAGCGGTTTCTGACGCGAAATCAGCATCGACGATTCGAGACCGTGCAGCTGAGGTATTTTCAGATACGTTACCTAAGTTAGATACGGTGAAATCTAGACGGTTACTGATTGCACCGAGATCCGCACGAGTAGAGTTGATTTGCTCTAGGGCTGTATCGATAACATCAATGGCCTTTTGAGCACTTGCGGCACTATCGATTTTAATACCCGCAACTGAGCCAGCTCCTGAAGCGGCGTTTCTTTCCTGCAGACCGGTATCGGTGTAGATTGACGCCGCAGCATTCTCGCCATATTTAACGCTCACTTCTCCGCCTGAAGAGTTTGTAAGCTTTATTCCATCAATCGCTACACCTACAGCATCGGTGGCAACAGAAGCAACCACACCGGTTTGATCACTAATTTTATTAATGCCTGCAATCAAGGCTTCGCGCTGAGTTGTTGCATCAGCCCCCTGAGTTACTGCACCGACATCCGTGCCATTAATAATCAAATCGCCTTCGTTTAAATCAGTAGCGAAGGTGGTAATTGCAATACCTTGGACATTACCCTCATCATCACCAAAATCAACACCAAGAGCGGTGAACAAGGCTTGCGCAGTTGAAGCCGCGCTTCCATCACTACCTTCTATTTTCACACCCGCTTTATCTGCACTGGTATCCGTAAAAACTATACGGGCCTCACCGGTAGCGGTGTTGTCTGCTGCGGCAAAGCCTGCTGCATCAACGGCGGCAGTGCCCGAACCTGTTACCGCGATACTCTGGACACCTTCCTGGCTGAGTACCAACTTCCCACTATCATTCAAAGAGGCGGACACACCCGTTTCTGAGTTAATTTTGTCAACTAACTCACTCATATTGTTGGTTCCAGTAAGCACATAAACTGTGTCATTACCGGCCGCAGTATCTGAAGATTCAACCGTAATTGTTAATGAGTCGGTACCGGAAATAAGTTTGCCGTCACCTACGGTACTACCTTCCGTGGCCACCAAGATAGACGCTTCTGCACCCTTACCTTCCAAATCCGAATTAATGGTGGCTATAGCACTATCTAGACTCGCTGCTCCACTCAAATCCGAGATAGCTACGTCATTTACATATAAAGATGTGGCTACCACACTCGCGTTAGTAAACGCCTGCAATGCCGCTAAAGTACCACCTTCCGCAGATTCTCCAACAACATCTCCGGCGTTACCGCCTAAAGAATTCGTGTTAAATCCAGAAATATTAACAGAAATTGTCTGGTTCGCTTCCGAACCTACCTGTAGCGCTACCTCGCCTAAAGAACCGTCAAGTACCGTCTTACCGTTGAATGCCGTTGTTTCGGCAATACGATCAATTTCAGCTTTTAACTGTTGAACTTCCGCATCGAGAGTGGAGCGGTCCGTATCGGAATAAATTCCGTTGGCGGACTGAATAGACAATTCACGCATACGCTGAAGAATATTGGTGGTTTCGTCCAACGCACCTTCAGCCGTTTGAATAAGCGAAATACCGTCATTTGCGTTTCGAATTGCTTGGTCAAGACCACGAATCTGAGACGTTTGACGATTGGAAATTGCGAGGCCCGCGGCGTCATCTGCTGCGGAGTTAATGCGTTTACCGGATGCCAAACGCTCGCTGGCTTTATCCAAGTCGGCGCCGGACTGTAATAACTGACGCTGGGCGTTCAGTGAAGGAATATTACTGTTAACTACTAAAGGCATGATAAGCCTCCCATTCTAAAGTTAAAAATCGCCAGCGTCTTCGCCCGGCCATGAAAAACCAGATCACCAAAGATTGTACAACTTGGCGCTCATACTCAGGTTTTCGGCGAACCCTGGATAAACTTTAGTATGAATTTACTTCGAGTAACCAACCCCTATCACAAAGTGAAAAGACATTACATTTACAACAAAATCAAAGACATAAAAGATAATAACGACCGTAGTCTAACTACAATTTTTACAAAAAAATGCAATTAGGCCTCGCGTAAGATAGATCCTTTGGGAGCAAAAAATTTGCTGAAAGATAAAATAATTATATAAACATGTTGTTAGCACTACCGAAACCACTCGGTAGTGCTAACAATAGGAGATGATTGACGCGCCGGTTAGCCCTGCAATAGCTGCAGTACCTGCTGTGGTTGCGCGTTTGCTTGGGCAAGCATGGCCTGCGACGCCTGCTGCAATACCTGAGCCCTACTTAGCTGGGACGTCTCGGATGCGAAATCTGCATCGATGATACGTGATCTTGCCGCAGAGGTTTTTTCAGAAACGTTTGCTAGGTTGCTCATAGTAAAGTCGAGGCGATTGTTGATCGCACCTAATTCAGATCGTGTTGAGTTTATCTGCTCAAGTGCTACATCAATAACGTCAATAGCCTGTTGAGCGCCTTCTGCAGTATCAATCGCTATCCCTGCAACCGAGCCACTGCCGCTGAGCGCATTCCGCTCCAGCAACCCTGTAGCGTCTAAGACGTCTTGTGCCGTTGCGCCACCACCGTATTGAATCGATATTTCATTGCCTTTGGTCGAACGCATTCCGATGGTCGTCGCCGTTTCGGCGTAGGCAACAACCCCTGTTTGTTCGGAAATCGAGTTGATCGCAACGATTGCGGTATCGATGGTTGCCGCAGCGGCAGCTACACCGGTAAAGCTCGGAACATCAACACCGTTTATTTTTAAATCGCCTTTTTGAATGGTATTTGTCTCGCCAATACCTGCAACACCAATAATATTGCCTTCGGTATCCTGGGTATTAATACCTAGCGCCTGTACATCGGCCGTGGCGGCATCGGTAAGGAAATTAACACCGTTACTTTCGGAGCTTGTATCGGTAAACACCAACGCAAAAAAGATATCCGTCGCTAGCTGGCCTGCACCCAAGCCTGTGGCCCCAGAGGCATCCGTAATGTTAACGCTTTCTGAATTTTCTGCGGAAAGTATTAGTTTTCCTTCGTCGTTAATTTTTGCGTCAATGATGGTGTCTGAATTAATCATTTCCGCCAACTCAGAAAGATTACTCGTACCAGACAATATATATGACTGGGCATTTCCGTCTGCATCCGTCAGAACAATATCAACTGTATCGGTACCGGCGAGCACGCCACTACCTGCCGCATCGGCTTCAACAGAAATCAAGGTAGAAGCTTCTGCTCCTTTGCCATCCAAATCGGCATTGATGATAGCCAAGGCATCGTTAACCGTACTACCGGCTGCTGTAATACCCGCAAGGGTGCTGAGCGTTATATCATTTACCGTTATGCTGTTTGTCGCAGTGCCATCAAATGCTGTAAGAGAATCCAAACCAGCGAGTGTAACTTCACCAACAATATCACCAGAGGTTCCCCCCAAAGAGGAGGTACTAAAACCTTGAATCTCTAAATCGATGGTTTGGTAAGCCTCAGAACCTACCTGTAGTGCCACGTCGCTTAAACTACCATCCAACAATGGCTGACCGTTGAAGGTTGTGGACTGCGCAATGCGGTCAACCTCCTGCTTAAGCTGCTGCGCTTCAGCATCCAGTGTTGAACGGTCTAGATCTGAGTAAATTCCGTTCGCGGACTGGATTGATAGTTCGCGTATGCGCTGTAAAATATTGGTGACCTCATCGAGCGCACCTTCGGCCGTCTGAATCAATGACACACCGTCATTGGCATTGCGGATAGCCTGGTCGAGCCCTCGGATCTGCGATGTCTGCCGGTTGGAAATAGCGAGACCTGCGGCATCGTCACGCGCCGTATTAACGCGCTTGCCCGATGCCAAACGCTCCATCGCCTGCGCCATATCACTTCCGGATTTTACAAGTTGCCTTTGAGCATTTAACGCGGCAACGTTTGTGTTAATAACTAAAGGCATAACTCTTCTCCTGTAAAATATATCACCAGCTGCCCCAATAATGTTGGACGCTGCAATTCAATCTGACTGTCGACTTTCTGCAACAGCAGCGGAATACACTTTAGGATTTGCAACGCTTGTGCCAAGTGCAAAAAACAGGCTTATTTGGCTATTTTTGTGCCGTTTTTGTACAGAAGCGGCAATTATTGTCGGCAAATAGGAAGAACAATTGCCGCTTATAATCCACACACCCTACATGTTGAACACAAAACAACATGAACACCTAGAAATCGGTTGTCACTATAGATTTTAATTTTATTGTGCTCGAAAAAATGATGCATGAAACCTAAATTTTTTATACAACAGCATTACTTATCAGGGTTACACAATAAAACCTCAAAAAATAGACGCCGAAACCCTTCATATAAGCACCTGAATACTTTTATTATCTATTCAGGTTTATAACGTTAAAATATTCTGAGGTTGTAGAAATAGATTTTGAGTTGTGGAGATGTGTTTAAATCTGTGAAAATAGGTTTAGAGCTGTGAAAATAGGTTTAGCTGACTTACACGAATAAAAGACGATTGCGCCGCTTGCAGCACCATGGTTTGGGCGGATAGCCGCGTGGCGGCTTCCGCATAATCGACATCACGCAGCTCCGCTAACACGTCCTTCATCACCAGCTCAGAATCAAGATGAAGGTCTCTCGTGCTCTCGAGCGTATTAAAGCGAGCACCCAACTTTGAGGTAATATCCAATATACTGGTTTGCGAATTTTTCAGGTTTAAAATACTTGTTGCTATAATTTCTTCTAAGCGTTCTCGGCTTTCAGCGCTACCATCGTAATCTTTCATTCCCTCGCTGAATCGAGCCATGGTGGTCAACACATCTTGCTTATTAGATGAGTCAATAAACAAACGATCACCCGGTGTCTCCCTTACACCATCGTTAGATGTTGAACCTGCAAGAGAATTAATACCCATAACGGAATCAACATTACCCGACCCACTAGCGATGGAAAAATTAATACCACTAGCGCTACTGAAACCCGTATTGTCGACTGTTATACCTAAAGCCGCTAACTTGGCCGCGTTTCCATTTACACCACTATTTAAGATCGCAGCCAAATCGGTAGTATTAGTCACATTACCGTCGAGCACCATGGTCTCAGTACGCCCACCAACACGAAGGGTAAACGTCTCATCAGCAGGTGGCGTAAAATCAAATGGGAATACAACCGGCCCGTCGATACCGAATGGCCGAGTCGCTGTAACGGAAGGGTCTCCCGAAACTGGCTGCCCGGTTATTCGAAAACTCACACCGCTTACTTCTATGTTGGAACCAGCCGAATAGGGTTGATTCGCCGTTATTATGCGGCCGGTGGAGCGCTCACTGACGGTATAGTTTTTCCCCGCCGGAACAACAGCATTGTCGGCATTAAAGGTAACCACCATATCTTCAGGGTAAAAGGTATCAAATAACTCTTGGTCCACTACCTGGCCAACCGATATACCGGCCGGCGGGTCTGATTTGTTAGCCGGGCTGGCATAACTGTGCACGGTATTGTGAGCACTTTCTATATTTACAAAAATCTCTTTGCCCGAATCACTCGAAGCGATAGTCGTATTATTCGATATTTTGATAAATTGTTGGCCATCATCACCAGCGTAGGTAAAGCCGCTTGCCGCGGTTCCTGAAAACGGCTCGCCCCTACTTTTGTAGCCGCCAAAAATGTAATCTCCATTAGCATTCTGACTATTCAGCAAGTTTCTCAGTTCATCTAGTCGCGCATCCACTTCACTGGACAGTGCTCGATACTCATTGGTACTGAGTGTTGCCGTGTTACCCGCCTGCACGGCCAACTCTTGAATGCGCTGTAGTAGATTGCCGACACTCTTGAGATTAGATTCCTCTAGAACCAAATTATTTTCCGCGATATCGATATTCCTTCGATATTGGGAAATATTAGCGATATCGTTGGTTAACTGCATAATCTTCGTGGATGCCACGGGATCATCTGAGGGGTTCAATACCCTCACCCCACTCGACAGTTGTGCTTGCGTATGAATCATAGATTCATTTGCGTCGGCAATACCTTTATTGGCGATATTAAATATTTGCAGTGACGAAATACGCATGATTTCTTTGTTATCTCAATTGCGGATCAATTCATATCTTTTATTTGCGAAAAACGTGCCTAAATTTTCACATCACTTTGCCGTTATTGACAATAACTAACCCACCACTTAGTCAAAACGCTTCAAAGCTTCTTCAAGCGCGAACTTTGGTCAATTCTAGGGGAAATTGCTGAAACCTATACGAATGGCGAGCGTCAATACAGCTTTTACCTTACCGCTTAGCCGAAAGGCCAATCAAAAAGCGTTAATAAGCCGATCAAATAAATCTCTAGCAACGGATATTACCTGTGTATTAGCGGCATACATTTGCTCGAAACGGATAAGATTTGCCGCCTCTTCGTCTAGGTTAACACCGGATATTGACGCGCGCATTTGCGTCGACTGATGCAAAACCTGCTCACTGGCGTCCACATTAATTTTTGCTGAAGCCGTATCAATACCGACAGTTTCCACCAAAGAACCGTAACTTTCTGTGTAGGTTGCCGTTCCACCGTCAACCGTTTTTTCGCTCGCCAGATTGGCCAATGCCAACGCGTTGCGATTATCAGAAGTTGCGTCCATATTAAAGTTGAAGGTAAAGGTATCTCCGGTGTCGGGTATGCCACTGATTTCCGCCTGGATACCATAATATTGGGGTTTGGCAAAATTGACTGCACCGGTATCGCCAAAGATCATACTGTTAGGTGGGAATGTTGACAGCTCAAGGCTATCAGCAAGCGTTACATCCAACTGCCCGCCAACAACCAGCGAGGTTGCAACACCATTACCCAATCCAGCAAGCGTAGCGTTAGGGTTCTTACCGTCGCTAAGATCCATCGACTCGCCTGCGGCTGCGGTTAACGATATCTGAAAATCATCACCCTCTGTTGAAAAAATACGAAATTCAGAGGCTCCAGTTATCTCATCCCGCGCGGGCAATGCATATATGCCAGCCGCTGTTAGAACCGGGTTTTGGCCAATACGCTCAGCTAAATAGTCATTAAACGCATCGGGATCTGCCATTGGGTCTGGAACATCAGCGGCTACCACCGGGTTACCTAATGCGTCTGTTTCATAACGAATAAGGTCCTGGCCGTTCACATTTATTTGTAACGGCGCGGCATTGCTAATTTGGAGATTTGTTAGCTCAACGTAGTTAAATGCATTAACTGAAACACCGGCGACATTATTCAACGCGCTCGCAATTTCTCTGACGCTGGCATTAAGGCCCGTATAAAGTGTTTCGGTAATCGCTGGTGCCCCCACAGTTGCACCGGGCCGAGAAATTGTAATTGCTTCAGCAGGGTAGCCATTACTTAAAAACCCTATACCACTAATGCCGTCTGCATTTCCGACTGAAGTAAAATTTGTACCCTCGACATCAAAACCGAGTAAATTATTCGCTTGCCCCGCAGGCGCGATATCAGCATTACCGTCCGGATCAGCGTTATAATTTTGTACACTTATATCACCATAACCCGATGAATTCAGTCTAAAGCCCACTGTACCGTTATCGCTTATCATCGCACGCACATCAGTGCCAGAAAGTTGCGCGTTTATTTCCGCAAGGAGTACATTATTATCAACAATAGCGGGGCCGGATATCGCCACCGAATAAGTCCCGTCGCTGACGGCATTAAGCGTACCGCTAATCACAATATCAAACGAAAACTGATCCGCTGTGGAACTAAAATCTGCAACGGTATAATCCGGAACATTGGCAGCCGGTGGGCCCAGTAGAATAGCGGCTTGGGATACTATTGCCCGGCCCTCCGGTAAGCCCGTCATATCACCAAGTGAAGACACCTGGGTTGCACCAGGGTCTGTGCCGAATAGCTTATTACTGATACCGACAACAAAACGTTGATCACGCATCGGCGGGTCCAGCTGTACTGGATTGCCGGGGTCCGAATTATCGAGAATGTCGTAACTGGTTGGCGAGGTGAATATTGCAATTAATGGAGGATTCATCTCCCCAGCGCTGGCTAGCAGCGGCAATGGGTTTCCGCCCGCTCCAACCAGTGATAGCACCTCCCCGGGGGATATAACGCCGGAACCGCTATTTCCGATACTTGTGTCCGTCAAAACAGGGCTAGCAAACGCAATACTTTGCGCATTAACCAATGCCGAACTAAAGTCTCTACCGCCGGTTCTTACCGGTTGCAGTGTGAAATTGTCGCCACCTTGAAACGTGCCGCCTTCAAATACTAATTCTAGCCCATCAAAACTTACGCTAAAAGGGTAGGAACCAGGTAGTAACCCCGTTGCGACTTCGGCGCCGTCCGCATCGCGCGTGACACGAAACAGGCCTCCGGATTCTACGCTTACTTGATAATCACTGTCGGTTATCTGGGTACCGTCTGCTATATCGAGGCGCAATTGCCGGTCGCTTGGCTCCGCGTTATTGGCGTTGCCTATCACCCGTACGGCAGAAAGTCTTGAATCGTTTATATCGTAAAAAAACCGACCTCCAAATTCATTTTCGAGGGTAACACCCTGCTGATGTACTTTATTGAACGTGTCTGCCATCGTTACGGCAATTCGGCCAAACTCGTTATACACCTTGCTCATCGTTTCATCGCGAAAGCGAAGTAATCCGCCAATTTCACCACCACTTATTAAGTTGGTAATGACCTGGCCAGCCGAATCACCTTCGAAAACAACATCAAGGCTCGCAATATTTTCCGCGCTCGGCCGTAAACTAAGTTGTCGAACTTCTGATCCAACCACCAGGTTTTGGCCGCTTCCAACAACGACATTGACTTGCCCAGCACCTTGCTCATAGGTTTGAATGGATACCAGTTCAGACAAACCTCGTAAAGCTTCATCACGTTGGTCTAGTAAATCATTAGGTTCGGCGCCATTACCTATGCCATACGCATCCGATATTTTGAGATTTAGCTCGGCGATATTGCGTACCAGAGCGTTAACCTGCTCTACCGACGAGACAAGGTTTTCGTCAACGTTTCGATCAAGGGTTTGGAACCGACTATAGATAGTATTAAAGCGATCAGCCAGATTCTCTGCTTCGCTGATAATGAGTTGGCGTGCTGGAATAGATGTCGGGTCATCCAAACCATTTTGCATAGACGCAAAAAATGATTCCAGACCGGCCGCTAACCCTGTAGAGGTATCCGACAACAAGTTATCTAACTGACTTACATTGGTATGAAATACATCTAAGTCCTGATACAGGCTGGTATCAGTACGCAGCTGCTCGGTAACAAATCCGTTAACAATACGTTCAATGGATTGAACGTTTGCACCATTACCCACGTAACTGTTCCCATCCAGTGTCGCGGGGTTCGTTTGAATATTAACCCGCTGACGACTGTAGCCATCGACACCTGCATTAGAGATGTTATGGCCTATGGTGCTGAGGGCCGTCTGTGTAGTGCGAATACCACTAACGCTAATACCGAGTAAATCTGAAGACATAGCTTTCTCTCCCTCAGGTATCCGTTGTGGTTAAGTGACCAAAATCGTCGAGCAAACGATCGTGTACCGATAATACTTTTTCGGCGTACTTCGGGTCTGTTGCGTAGCCCGCCTTGTGCAACTCGCGGATATAACGTCCAGCGTCATCTACCGATTGCATGGCTTCTTGGTAACGTGGGTTAGTGCGAACAAAATTAACGTAGTCCTCAACACTTTGCTCTATAGAATCGTACACGCGAAAACTGGATTGCTGAGGCGTAAATGTACCGCCAGTATATTCTACCGCAGACACGCTCACACGCTTACCCTGCCATTCTCCACCAGCCTTAATATTGAATAAATTGAAGCTACTTTTTCCGTCTTCATTGGCGAGAATAAATTTACCCCAGCCTGTTTCTAATGCCGCCTGAGCCGTTAGCACACTGGAATCAACACCTAGCTTTTTTGCCGCCTTCTGTACCGCAGGCATTACTTTTTCTATGAAATCACTTGGCGAACCGGAAAGCGGCTGGTATTTATCCTTTTTCGATACGTCTATTTTCGGTACGTCTAATTTCGATACGTCTTTTATTTCAGTCGCTGATAATGGCAAAATCTCGCCCTTTTGTGGTGACGTAATATTGGCCCCGCTCATTTGTCGATAAAACGAATCCGCAATACCCACCCCCCCCTGACGACCGTGGGATAACGTTAACGTTAGTTGTTGATCATGCATATCGCGGTAAAATTTTACATCGCCACTGTTGAACATGCTGTCTTCTTCAAATACAGCATTGGCATCTCGCATGCTTTTAAGCATCATGCTCAAAAACATCGATTCAAACTGCTGGGCAATTTGACGTAAGGCAGCGTCTTTATCATCTGAAGTTTTAATATTCTGCAGACTATTTAAATCGGTATAAACGTCAGCTGCCTGTATATGTTGTTGCGCACTGAGCATTTGAGAAGACGCAAGACCATCCATTAGATCACCATAATCTCGGCTTTTAGTGCGCCGGCCTGTTTAAGTGCTTCCAGAATAGCCATTAGATCACCGGGGGCTGCGCCCACCTCATTTACCGCACGCACTATATCGTTAAGCGTTGGCCCAGGGCTAAACTCAAACATAGGCCCAGACTCTTCCGTAACCTCCACGGTGCTGTCTGGCACAACAACCGTGTCGCCTTGTCCAAATGAATTCGGCTGGCTAACTTGCACATCTTCCCTCACGGTAACTGTAAGGGAGCCATGAGTAACGGCCACCGGCGATACCCGAACATGCTGGCCAACAACAATAGTGCCCGTTCGAGAATTAATGATAATTTTTGCTGCCGATTCACCTGGCTTAACTTGTACATTTTCTAACAGTGAGAGATAGTCCACTCGTTGAGCCGGATTTTGTGGTGCCTGTACCGCTATCGATGTTGCATCCATTGGTAGCGCAACATTTGGGCCCAGCAAATCGTTAATGCTATCGGCTAAACGTTTAGCCGTTGTAAAATCGGGTGTATGTAAATTAAATATTATTTTCCCATTGCCTCCAAACTGAGTAGCCACTTTACGCTCTACCATCGCGCCACTGGGTATACGCCCCACGCTGGGAATGTTTACCGTTACGCTGGACCCATCTCGCCCATCAATACCAAAGCCCCCAACAATTAAATTACCCTGTGCAACAGCATATACTTTGCCGTCCAGCCCTTTCAAAGGTGTGATCAATAAGGCTCCGCCACGTAAGCTTTTGGCGTTAGCGATGGACGATATGGTCACATCAATAGTTTGTCCTGGCTTGGCAAAAGGCGGCAACTCTGCATGTACGGCAACCGCTGCAACATTTTTAAGTTGAAATTTTGCATCGGCTGGAATCGTAATACCAAACTGACTGAGCATGGTCATAAATGACTGAGTGGTAAAAGGAGTAGAATTGGTTTGATCACCAGATCCATCCAAGCCCACGACCAAACCATAACCCACTAACTGGTTGGTTCGCACACCAGAAACAGACGTTAAATCCTTAATCCGCTCAGCTATAACCTGCGGAGTAGATAAACATAACGAAAATAAAATCGCCAATACGCCCAGATTCTTTTCCCAGCGATTATTTTTCATCAGAATGGCCATTTTGGACTATTAAAGAATTTACCCAACCAACCCATCTGCTGCGAATCTGAAAACTCACCTGTTCCCGAATACGCTATTCTAGCATTAGCAATTTTTGTCGATACGATGGTGTTTTCTGGACTGATATCGTCTGGCCTAATTAAACCACTTAACCTAATATACTCGTCGCCACGATTTAAGGTCAGCCACTTTTCACCCCGAACTAGTAGCGTTCCATTGGGGTATACATCTACCACCGTCACCGAAATATTACCGGTTAACTGGTTACTTTGGTCGGCATCCGCCTCACCTGTAAATTCGCGCTCAGCAACTAGGTCGCTGGTTAACGTCAAGTTACCTAAACCTGGAATTGTACCGAGTAGCACCGCATCGCCCCCGGACCCTCCCATAGATATTTCATTATCTTTCACCACTTCAACATTTGACGTTTTACTGGAGGTGGTGCGCTCCTGTAAGAGCACGTTTATAATGTCACCTACCCGCCGGGCTTTACGATCGGTGAATAGCACCATAGATGAATTATCGGAAAACAGAGAACCATTTAAGGGTGGTGTGGGAGCATCGTTCAATTGCATCACCGGTGCATAATAGGGGTCGTCAGGCAGCGGGGGTTCGCTTACGCAACCCAACAAAGTAACAACGAGCACTGCAATAATCAGCTTAGTCATACCAAAACTCTATATACGAGCCTCTATTGTGTTACTTTCCCCACGCACAACACATGGGGGCCATAGAATTAGTTCTTCCTTGAGTAAATTCCATTTCAATGTTTCCGCACTCCTGCGAAACTATTCCTTTCCCCAACTTCCCCAGCTCCTGCGTTAATATTTTGACTAAAAAAAATATTTCAAATAATTTCACAACTCAAGTTCTTGTTTAGCCACTTAACCTACTTTTATTAGGCCAGTAAATTTCTGCGTTATTACAGGTTCTGCGTAACAAACTGCAGCATTTGATCAGCCGTCGATACTATTTTCGAATTCATTTCATAGGCACGCTGAGTGGTAATCATATTTACCATTTCTTCAACAATATCTACATTGGAATTTTCCAGCATGCCCTGCTTTACTTGGCCTAAGCCATTTTCACCCGGCGTGCCGGTAAGCGGGTCTCCGCTGGCCGCTGTTTCTAAAAACAAATTACCGCCAATAGCCTGTAACCCTGCTGGATTGACAAAATCCACCGTTTGGATATTACCTAACACCTGCGGGTCTGGTGTTCCGGGTATAAACGCGCTCACAATCCCATCGGTACCCACGGTAAGTCGATCTGCATTCGGTGGCACGGTAATAGCCGGCTGTAGTAACAAACCACTGGCATCCACAATTTCACCTTCTGCGCTTAAGTGCAGCTGGCCAGCTCGGGTGTAGCCTATATCACCATCCGGTTGCAGAATTTGGAAAAAACCACGACCGTCTATCGCCATGTCCAATGGCTGACCGGTAATTTGTAAGCTACCGGCCGTAAATTGTTTTTGAGTACCGACAACACGCACACCGGTACCTAACTGCAGGCCGGAAGGCAGTTGCGTTTCCTCGGTATTTTGTGCACCAGGTTGCCGCTGTATCTGGTAGAGTAAATCTTCAAATACTGCCCTATCGCGCTTATAACCAACGGTAGACGTATTGGCCAGGTTGTTGGCGATTGTTGTTAGCTGTATGTCCTGTGCAGCCAAACCTGTTTTACTGACATAGAGTGCTGAGTGCATATCACACCTCGTTAACCACTAACCCGCAACAGACTTGCTGAGGTTTCGGAATTTTCTTTAACATTTTTCATGATTTTCACCTGCATCTCGTATTGACGAGCGAGGCTAAGAACACTGGTGAGTTCGTTAACAGCGTTAACATTACTGCCTTCTACAAATCCGGAGATTAAACGTACTGCGCCATCCGCGGGAACATCTTGCTCAGGATTAAATGCGCGTAGCAAGCCGTCCGACCCGCGTTTTACCGTATCGAGTGGAGGGTTCACAAGGCGAATTCGATCCACAACAACCGGTGCATCTACACCCTGCCCTAAAGGAATAACCGTAATCGAGCCATCAACAGCGAGTTCAATTTTTTCCGCTGCGGGAATTGCCACCGGGCCTCCGTTACCCAGTACCGGCAAGTTATTGCCGGTTCTTAAAATACCCACACTGTCTACATAAAGAGACCCTGCACGAGTATATGCTTCGCTGCCATCTGGGCTCTGTACCGCAATAAATCCTTCGCCCTTAATGGCTACATCTAATTCTCGACCGGTATCGATTAGCGCGCCTTGACTAAAATCCGTCGCCGGGCTTTCTGCCAATGCATAGGCCCTTGTGGGCTGTCCGTCACCGTAGTACACGGGCATACTACGGGCTTGCGCAAAGTCGGCTTTGAATCCAGTTGTGTTGATATTGGCCAAATTATTGGCGTGCGCCGTTTGCGCGCGCATATTGTGTTTTGCGCCTGTCATGGCCACATAAAGTGCTTTATCCATGGGATATTGCTCTTAATTAGAAATAGTTTCGTAAAAATAGTAAGGAGTAAAAACGGTGGAATCTCGTCACTTTTTACGCTTCATTATGAAAAGAGCAATAAGAATGCCAGAAAATTAAAATGCACTAAAAGCATTTAGCTCATCTATGATAATTAGCTATTTTGGAGAGGGATAACCGAATTTTGCCCTAACCAGCTGTTCCACACACGTTTAACCGCGTAAAAAACACCATTGAGCAATTGCTGAATTTCCAGATTCAGAAAGCTTGGATAACAAGCATTCCTGAATGCTGGAGACTTACGGAGTGAAGGGTTCCAACAGCCAGTAAAAATAGCAAACCTTATCGCAAATTAATAATGGTTTGCGTTACCTGATCCGCCGTTTCAATAGTTTTAGCACTGGCCTGGAAGTTACGCTGGGCGATAATCAAGTTGACTAACTGTGCACTTAAATCCACATTTGATTCTTCCAATGCGCCAGATTGGATGGCGCCTAGCGCGGCACTTTGAGGTGTCCCCACATTCGGTGGCCCAGATTCAAAATTTTCTGCCCACATTGTACTTCCCACCGGCTGCAATCCCTGCTGATTGGTAAAGTCGGCAAGTGCGATTTGTGCAAGCGCCTGAGATTCTCCGTTGGTGTAACGGGCAAATATAATTCCGCTTTCATCAATACTCAAACCTGATAGGCGTCCGGTTGCATAGCCATCCTGGTCGACGTCATTCACCGAAAATTCGGAGCCAAACTGGGTCGTCCCCATTAGGTCAATCACAAAATTGGAAGAAGTCGGTGGCTCCGGTATTGCGGTTGTGCCACCAGCCAACACATTTATTGGCCCCATTGCCCCCGTTTGATTACCATCGTCATCCATCACAACCCAATTCGAAATCAACATATCGTCGGTTAATGTCTGGTTTAGTGAGCCGTCCTCGTTAAAATGCACGTTAAACATCGCTTCCGTAGGTTGCGTATTCCCCGGTGGCGGTAGCGCTGTATTTGGATCACCCACATCACTACCATCTATTTGAACATACATAGCCCAATGGTTTTGCGATGTGGTTAAATCGGTTGGATTGTATTCCTGTTTGACAAAAAACTGGGTCATCACGTGAGAGACACCTAGGCTGTCATAAATGCTCATGGATGTTGCGCTGTTATAGGTGGACTGATCAATTGGGTCGAACGCATTGAGTACAACGGGCGTAAATTCCGAATCCGATAGCGGTTGAAATAGGCCACCCGCAACCGGCACTGCATTTTCAATGGAATAGCCTTGGTCCAATACCATATTGATATTGCCACCCACCACGATTGAATTCAAAGTAGAATCAAAATTTCCTGCGCCAACGGGCGGTATCTGCAGGGTCTGTGACGGTGATCCCATGTCCCCTTGTATGGTAAGCGAATCTCCACCATCAATACTCTCGATATTGACCCGAACATCATCACCAACCGCTGATGTTAGTACCAGTGCTGTACCGGTAGCATTCAACTCGGCCGAAACACCCGGTAACGTAGAATTCGTTAGGCCGTTAACCTCCGCCTCCATCAGCGCCAGCGAGTCACTTACCAATTGAACATTGTTAATGGTCACGGTCATATTGCCGGCCGAACTATTAAAATTCGACAAGCTAGTAACGGTTTCAGCGGTCGCTGATATCCCAGGTAAGGCGTTTAATTTTGACGCGGTATCGGCAGCTGTTCCCCCCGCAAGACTAACAAAAGGCACGGTTTCACCATCCGGCCCGACGATATCAATACTTTGCTGTGGATACCCATTAGAAACCGCCGCTATTCCGCCTAAAGAAGGCGGCGCCGGATCAAGCCCCAACTGATTCACATTCCCTACTTGGTTAAGGATTTGAACCTGTGAATTTTCGCCCTCATGCGGAGATGTAAACTCGATACCGAAAACACCCGCACCGTAATCAATAGCTTCGGCGACTACATCAATGGGTGTCTGCGGAGCTAAAGGAGAAGAGATTTGCGAATTGATCACACCTGTCAACGTTCTCAGATCGTTGAAACTGGCTATTGTCGCAGGTACGCCCGCACCAGTATTAAGGCTTATACTCACGACACCGTTATTGCCTACAGTCGAGCCTGAAAACTGAATATCAAAATCTACAGGCTGCGTTGAAAAATCATTGGCCAAAGGTAAAGCAATATTATTCCCGGTAAGTGTTGTTGTAGTTGCCGATCGCAACCCCACTTGTGTGACGCCAATGGCCAAACCTTCGGTAACAAATTCATTCCCTGTCGTTTGTAAAACCGGCTCTGTCGAGTCGAGATTGAGTATCGAATCCACCCCGGTGGTTTGCCGAGGATTCAAGTTAGCCGTCTGAATTTGAATATCACCGGTGATGCCACCAATATTCCCCGCACTGTCCGCCTGAAAACCCTGCAGGCGCGCATCGGTATTATTGATGATGTAACCCTCATCATTTACACCAAACATACCGGCACGGGAATATAAGAGTTCTCCGTTATCGCTTAACTGGAAAAAGCCATTACCGTTAATTGCAAGATCCAGTTCGTTCTCGGTAAACGACACATTACCTTGGGAAAAAGTTTGGGCCACGTCCTGTACCTGCACTCCACTGCCGATAGCATTGGAGCCAGCACCCAGTACCGATGTAGCATAGACATCACCAAATTCCGCACGCGAGGATTTAAACCCCGTGGTGGAAGCATTTGCAATATTGTTTCCGGTAACGGTTAAATCCGTTGAAGCGGCACGAATGCCGCTGAGGGCGGTATCGAAAGGCATAACACTCTCCTGCTATTTACTGACTTCTGTATTGGCCAAATTATCGATCAATACGCGCTGCGGCAAAAATTTGCCGCCTATTCGTTAAACTGTTTCACATCGGTAAGCTCTACAGCCCCTACTCCAGCCAAGTTCAATACAAGTCCACCGTTGCTGGCAACGGTTACACTGTTAACATTGGCACTGAGAGCAGTAGCTAGCTGCACACTTTCACCGTCGGCATTGGTCGTAACTTTAAATTGATACACACCAGGCGCAACACCCTCTTCATGGCTACTTTGCCAATCCAGCAGTTCGCCATTTACCTCTGCGTTCATACCATCCCAGCGCATCACTAGCTCGCCAGGAGGTTGAATACCCAACGATATTTGATCAATCAAGGCACCGGATTCACTGAAAATATCGACACTGATATCACTGGAACTTGCCGGCACATCAACACTCGCCGTAACCACATCACCGGTTTCCAGTCGAGTACGATCCGTTGGCACGGTAACCGAGCGACCAACAAGCGTAGAAGCCTGTAGCGCTTGGTTGGCCATAAAATTATTGGTGAAAGAATCAAAATTATTGTTTAGCTTGTCCAAACTTTCCACCGAGCTAAATTGAGCCAGCTGAGCAATAAATTCAGTATTTTCTTGTGGGCTCAGCGGGTCTTGATGTTCCAGTTGGGTAATCATAAGTTCCAGAAAAGCGCTCTGCCCCAATTCATTCGACTTGGGATCATCTTTGGTTTTGTCGTCGATTGAGAATTCGCTGAATAAGCTGCTATTCGCAATACTGTTAACTTCATTCATGTACTTACCCTCTGCGGCACCCTACGCTTACTGTGACTCTATTGCCCCAATGTAAGGACACGTTGAACCATTTGTTTGGCTGCATTCATGACCTCTACATTCACCTGAAATGAGCGTGACGCGGAAATCATATTAGTCATTTCCTCAACGATATTAACGTTAGGGTAATAAACATAACCCTCTTCGTTGGAGTTTGGGTTGTGAGGCTCGTACCGAGGCTGTAAAGGTGCATTACTCTCAACAATACCTTGAACCTGTACTCCAATCGAATCGGGGTTTTGCTGCTGTAGGCCGCCTTGTTGCCCAGCCAATACTGATGCCTGTACAGCCGAAAATACCGGATGTCTGCCACGGTAAACCTGATCAATACTGGAACTGGCGGTTTCAGCGTTTGCGATATTACTCGCCGTTGTATTCAGCCGAACGCTCTGCGCGTTCATGCCCGATCCAGCCACATTAAATATATTCGATAAACTCATAATTCAGTTACTCGCCTCTTATGGCCTTCGTCAGCCCCTTGAACTTACTACTCAAAAAAGTAAACGACGCCTGAAACTCTAAGTTGTTCTTCATGAACTCGGCGTGCTCAACCTGCTCCTCTACCGTATTGCCATCAATACTGGGCTGGTTTGGCGTTCGATATAATGTCTCGGTGTAACCCACGCCCGCACGGTTAAAGCTGATATGCCGGGAACGGGTAGCACTCATGGATAAATCAGCCGACTGATTACTCCGCCGTGCTGTTAATGCCTGCTGAAAATTGATATCTCTGGATTTGTACCCAGGGGTATCGGTATTGGCGAGGTTACTAGCCAGCACACCGGCACGCTGTGCGCGTAGTTGCAATGCTGATTCATGTACGCCGAGGGCTTTATCAAACGAAATTGCCATGCTGCTATTGTGTCCGTTGTAATCTGCTGTGAATCTTACTTAATGGACAATTTGCAATGGCTATGCCAAAGATACCGAAAGCCGCTATGTCGTTGAAATTATTGATTTTTATTTTTATGCGAAGTAAATATGGCGTTTAAGAGCGGCAATGTTTTTCCTTTGCCCGTCTTTGTTGGCCGGCTTATTCTTTGTTTAGGGCACCTGTACTCTCTCCGTACACCTAAGCGGTCTTGGCTTTCCGATTGCCACCACTCAAGCCGATAAACACCGTGAAGCCACAGAAGCCAGGAAAAGTAAAGTGAGATAGAACGAAAAAACTCAACATCACAAAATAAAGATAAAAAGGGAAAGGAAAACAACGCAGTATGGTTTAGAAGGGAACCTATATTACCTCTGCCTGTAACTCTACTTGGCTCGGTATACAACACCAGGGTTGCAATGCACCATGTCAAACAGCTCTGAAGCACCCGCTAGGCTTTCTGAAGAACCCAAAAACAAATACCCCCCGGGTCGCATCGTACCGCGTATACGCTTAAGAATATCGCACTTAAGATCGGCAGAGAAATAAATAAGTACATTACGGCAAAACACCACATCAAACTTCCCAAGTAACAAATAAGATTCCTGTAAGTTCAAAGGTTTAAACGTAACGCGCTGACGTATATTAGGTTTTACCCGCCAATAATCAGGATGCGGGCGCTCAAAGAAATTGCGCAAACGCTCTTCAGACAACCCGCGCGCAATAGAAAGACGATCATATTCTCCCTGTTTAGCGCTATCGAGAATCTGACTAGAGAGGTCGGTCGCGATGATCTCCAAAGGCAGGCTACTGACACCCAGCTTCGACCGTAAAAATTCTTCCACTACAATACTGAGAGAATAAGGTTCCTGACCAGAAGAACAGGCCGCCGACCAGATACGTATACGGCTATCTTTGCTTTTATCGGCCAGATCTGGCAACAACATTTTACGGAAATGTTCATACGGGTAATTGTCACGAAACCAAAATGTTTCGTTGGTAGTCATGGCATCTATGACTTTTTGACGCACGGCCCGGTTGGAATCGCTTTTGATAAGTCGCGTGAGTTCAGCGAGCGAACTACATTCGTAATCGATTAATATACGTCTTATGCGGGTGGCCACCAAATATTGTTTATTATGGCCTAAATCTATACCCGCAATATTTTGCAGATAATCACGAAACTCCTGGAATTCCGTATTCCCCAGCTGAATTCGCCCCTGTATTTGGCTGACGGTATTCTTACCGGCATTTACGCTCATAAATTGCCTAGCTCAAAGGGGTATTGAATATAATCTGTGTCACTATTCGACACTCTCGCCTTCTTCATTGAGTTGCTCAATGCGTTTGTTCACTCGGGTTGCTAACTCATCTGGATGAAACTTGGCAAGAAAATCATTAGCGCCAACTTTTTTCACCATTGCTTCATTAAACACACCACTAAGCGAAGTATGTAGGATTATATGTAAATTCTTCAATTCGTCGCTGGCACGAACCTCTGCGGTAAAAGTATAACCATCCATTTCCGGCATCTCGATATCCGAAATAATCATCAGCAGTTCATGGTAAGGATCTTTTCCGTCTTCAATTAATCCCTTAAGAAAATCCAACGCCTCACGACCATCTTTTCGTAATGTCGTTTTCACGCCTAAGGACTCAACCACCTTCTGTATTTGCTTTCTCGCAATGGTGGAATCGTCAACGATTAACACGTGCTTACAAACAACGGTATCGCGCTGAGCATCTTGAATAACATCTGCACTCACTTCGGCAGGAAGTGGCGACACTTCAGCAAGAATTTTTTCTACATCAATGATTTCGACCAGCTTACCTTCAACTTCTGTTACCGCCGTGAGATAGTTTTCCCTTCCCGCGCCCCTAGGTGGAGGGTGAATATCACCCCAGTTCATATTCACAATACGTTCTACGCCTTTCACCAAAAAGCCCTGAGTAGATCGGTTGTATTCGGTGATAATGACAAAACAATTTTGAATATCCTCTAACGGTTTATAACCGGTAGCCTGACGTAAATCCATAATGGGTATGGTACCGCCGCGTATATGCGCCACGCCTCGTACAACGGGGTTACGCTTAGGAATTTCACTTAAGGGCGGGCACTGTAGGACTTCTTTCACCTTAAATACGTTAATGCCGTAAAGTTGCCGACCACCAAGGCTAAACAGCAATAGCTCTAAACGGTTTTGTCCGACAAGTTGCGTACGTTGATTGACGCTATCTAATACTCCAGCCATTGGAGGCCCTCTTCACATTACAAACAATTATTTTGGACAAACAACATGCCATTTTTTTGGCGCTCAGTAATTTAGGCCTCGCACATTCGTATTTTTTAACTAAAAACTGGCAACTATTGTTAATCTCATGTGGGCACAGCAATTGCAGCTCCGTATTGACTTACCTGCTACCGTCAGCTTTCTGGCAGCAACGCGGAGGCGCTGTAATACCTACAGCATAGGCCAAGAATTATCACACGACGGAGTTTTTTCACCATGACTCAACACGCTATATTGACGCGTACGGTAGACAAAATTGGCTTTAACCACAGAATGATGGGCACTCTAATTGCGCTATTAATTTTATTTTCTGTGCAAACAGTAACGGCTGAAACCCGCTACGCGGCGATAGAAGATATCCGCCAAAATGTACAACAACACTTAGAGCGCTATTTTCAGCAGCGCTACCCGCAGCTGCGGGTGGGAGAATCATTAAAGATTAAAACCGGTAAGCTCGACCAGCGACTGCGCCTAGTGGACTGCACGCTTCCTCTGGAAATGGAAATTCGCGATTTGCCACAAAGTGCAAACGTTACGGTAAAAACCCGCTGCAACGGCGTTGCCAAATGGACCATTTATGTACCCGCCACCCTCGAGATCTGGCGCCCGGTAATCGTCGCCAGCCGAAGCCTGGCGCGCGGCACTCAAATAAGTGCCGACGATATAACCCTAAAAACACTGAATACTGCACGCTTAACCGGCGGTTATGTCAGTGAGCTAACGCGCATTGAAGGCCTTGAGCTCAAGCGTCCGTTACGGGCGCTAGAGGTCATTAAGCTCAGCAATGTTAAGCAGCCTAACCTCGTCCACAAAGGCGACACCGTTGTTTTACAGGTCAAATCTACAGTGCTCACGGTCGAAACCGAAGGCACAGCGCTCTCCAACGGAGTAATTGGTGCTCAGATACGCGTACGAAACGAACACTCTCGGCGAATTGTTAACGGCAGAGTGGTCGGCCCCGGACAGGTTAGCGTCGCCATTCGCTAACACGGCTTAAGGGCGTTCAAGATGAACATTCGATAATTTTTTAGTCATTAGGGCTAAAGATTCTTGAATACCGGCCGAAATACTCATTGATGGCGTAATATGCGTCTCTACAGAAGTAACTTTATTAGGTGATTCCCATGGTCATTGAACCTGGCAACAGCTTTAACGCAAATAGCTCCACCGCCGCTGGCACAGGCAAAAGTCGGCACTCAGGGCCTGCCGTACCCACTGGCAAGCAGGAGAAAACCGATGCCCAAGGCTCGAACGCGCATTCCCCCGACAGTGTTTCGCTGAGTAGCGCTGGCCAGAATCTCGCAAAACTCGAAGCAGAGCTAGCACAAGCGCCTGATGTAGACGAAGCCAAAGTAGCCGAAGCACGTACAGCACTTGCAAACGGCAGCTACACCGTTGATGCCGAGACTATTGCCAGCAAATTACTCGACCAGGATGCTTTGCTCTAAGCGTTATCCCCTTCACCGGAATATGCAGCGCGCACTTCGCGCGCAGCTAAACCTTCAAGAACACAGTAAAATCCCCTTCAGATTATCCCGCCGAGCCGATTAAACGATAAGCTATTGCCCGTCGGCATAGTTTTTGCCCGTTTGTACCAGAAGGGCAGAATATTGACATCTGTCCTAAACTCAAGAGCAACCTTCACTGGAGATCTGCCATGAGTGGGCAAATATCACCTCAACAACTTACGCAACAATTGCAGTCCGATATTCTCGCCTGCGAAACCCTACTGGGCTTACTGGAAAAAGAGAAAACAGCACTGAGTTCGAGAGATGTTGATGCTATGGACGGAATCATCGAGCAAAAGGCCGAACAGCTAACCAGCCTTGAGGCCAGTGCTCAGCAACGCAGTCAGTGGAGCCGGGACTACCTTGGGCAAAGCGGGTCTGACCTAGAGGCATTGAAACAGGCCTGGGCCAACATGCTGACTAGCACTGGAACGCCCCAGCTGGTGGAGCAATGGCAAAAACTCAAGGATTTGCAGATTGCCTGCAAACAAGCCAACGAAGTAAACGGTAAGATTCTGGCTCGCAATCAAAAAACCTTTGGCCGATTACTGGAAATTGTGCGCGGACAAACGGCCGCACCGAACCTATATTCGGCTGCCGGAAAATCTACCAGCGGCCACATATCCCAAAAGGTCGGCGAAGCCTAATAACCCTAATGTTCGACTACCAGATACGAACACGCTCCTCTTCGGCTAAGTAAAGGCCATCACCTTCTTTTACATCGAATACGGTATAGAACGCGTCTAAGTTTCGGAGTACGCCGTCCACCCGATACCGCCCAGGCGAATGCGGGTCGGTTTTCACCTGCTGCTGCAAAGCCTCATCCCGATACTTGCCCAGAAAAACTTGAGCCACTCCCAGGAAGAAACGTTGCTCACCGGTTAAGCCGTCGATAACAGGAGAAGCTTTACCGTTGAGTGATTTTTGCCAGGCTTTATACGCAATGCTGAGGCCCGCTAGGTCACCTATATTTTCCCCCTGAGTCAGCTCACCATTTACTTTTACACCAGGTAGGGGCTCATAGGCGTTGTATTGATTAATTAATTTAGCTGTCAGCTTTTCGAAAGCCACTCGATCTTCATCGGTCCACCAGTTGTCCAGCTTACCTTGGGCATTAAATTTAGACCCTTGATCATCAAACCCGTGGCCAATTTCATGGCCAATAACCATACCAATGGCGCCATAGTTAACGGCATTATCGGCGGCCATATTGAAAAACGGTGGCTGTAAAATCGCCGCCGGGAAATTAATTGTATTTTGTATCGGGTGGTAATAGGCGTTCACTACTTGCGGGTTCATACCCCATTCGCTTCTATCGGCCGGCTTATCTAATTTAGCCAACTCAAAATCGTGATTCCAGCGTGTGGCGCTCGCTACATTTTCCACTAAATTATCGGCCGAAATTGAAACGGCATCGTAGCTTTTCCAAGTATCGGGGTAGCCAATTTTAGGCAAAAATCCGTTTAGTTTGTCCTGTGCTTTTTGCTTGGTTGCGTCACTCATCCAGTCGATTTCTTGGATGGACTCACGGTACGCAGCAACTAAATTGTCTACTAATTCCATCATGCTTTGCTTATAAGCAGGAGGAAAATAGTGCTTAACGTAGATCTGTCCAACCAGCTCCCCCAGATTACCGTTCACCAGCGAAACACCGCGCTGCCAGCGGGGTAAAGGTGTCTCCTGCCCCTTTAAAACTCTTTTATAAAAATGAAAATGAATAGCGTAAATATCTTCACTCAGTAACGGAGCGGAATCGGCTAATAATCTTAACTTTAAATAATCACGCCAAATACCGAGGTCTGTATTGGCGATAATAGAATTTAACGCTTCAAAGTATTCTGGCTGTGCCACACTCACTTGCGACTGCTTTGCAATACCGGCTTCGTTTAAATACGGCGCCCAATTGAAATCCCCCATAAGAGTATCGAGTTTTGCGAGTTCGTATTTATTGTCCCACTTGTCGTACTGCCGGTTTTCCACGGGGTTGCGCTGATGTTCGGCCAAAGCTTTTTCGAGGGCGTAAACCTTTGCCACCGCATCCGCAGGGTTCTTGTGCTCCAACAGCGTGAACACCTCCTGTAGGTAAACCTGATAGGCGTCAATAATGCCTTTGCCTTTTTCGGAATTGTCGAAATAGTAATCACGATTTGGCAGGCCCAGACCATCCTGCAACATAAACATGACATAGCGGGTGGGGTCTTTAAAGTCTTCTATTACCCCAAGCGCTATGGGCGAAGTAACCTCCACACGAGAGCTGTAGCCAAAATAAGCCGATAACGCTTTATAGGTTTTAATCTGCTCTATTCGTGAGAAATAGGGTTCCAGCGGTTTTAACCCGACAGCATTTAAGCGCTCCACATCCATAAAACTGGTATAGAGGTCACCCACTTTCTGGTCTGCTGAGCCGATAGCGGCTTTTTCCGCCGAAGCCGATGCTTCAATTATGGCGCGCACCTCGGCATCGACTTTATCGCGTAATATATCGAAAGCACCGAAGCGGGTTTTGTCAGCAGGAATTTCTGTTTCACGCAACCAAGTACCGTTGGCATAGTCATAAAAACTGTCTTGCGGGCGGGTATTGGTATCCATATAGGACAAATCAATTCCCGACTCAACCGCTGGAGGCATGTCCGCCTTCTGGTTACAGGCTGCGAGAACTGTGATGGTAAGAAACAAAAACACCCTATATTTCATGCAAAACTCCTGAGCGATTAAGTATATTGTCGACGCAAATTTTGGGGTAAGTTTTAGCCGCCCTATAGCCTCATTTATTGTTTATTCTTTGGCATTTGTTTAAACACCAATTGTTTAAATGCCAAGGTATTTGCTATATTAGCGACCCGCTGGCTATGCATTCTACAGAACAAGCTGGCCAAAAGTCTAAAAGCGGCTCTGAATAAAACGTCCCCATCGATTAACAGGATAAATCCCGCGCCTCCTAAGCGCGTGCTCCAGGTTCGAGTCCTGGTGGGGACGCCACAGCTTAATTTTCACACACCACCTTTTACTGAAAACCCTCGTAACCTACTGTTTTTTATGCGGTTTTTATTCGACACCAGGTTCCCAATGTCTCTCAATAATGCTTCCTGCGCCCATTCATCTGGGATACTTTCGGTACTGCTTCAAGCTTGGGGGCATGATGAACCCCACACTTTTACTTAACAATAAGCGGCATACAGGGCTTGAGGCCAAGCAGGTAGATCGCCTCATTTTTCCTGCAGTGGATAAAATCAGTTAATAGGCCCACCAAAAATGACCGTATTACTTTTATGTCTTTTATTAACCTATACAACAAAACAAATAGATTAATCCGGCGTTGACTTTTTAACCCACAAATCATGATGGTAAGACCCCTCTCGCAGCAATTTTGCTCCGCAATTGGGACAGTGTTCCTGCTGACAGGGGACACTTTTTGTATGCTCTGATACAAAATCACATTTCGGGCAAACGCATTGCCCCTCAGAGCCCAGTTTTCGACAGTGGTTTGATTTCATGTGACACCTCCAGGTTCCTCGTTTTGTTCAAGTTGGTCAAATGCTCTTAAGGCATCCGCCGCATGCATAAGTGAAGGCCCTCCTCCCATATACACGCCCATTCCTAACACCTCTCCTAGCTCCTCGCGAGTTGCGCCCAAATTCTTCAAGTTTTTCACATGAAAGGCAATACAGCCATCACACTGCTTAGAAACACCAATAGCTAACGCGATAAATTCTTTTATTTTTTCAGATAGAACCCCATCTTTCAGTGCATTTTTGGATACGGTGTAAAAAGCGTTGATGGTGTCAGGTTGCATTTTTTGTAGTTCGCGTGTGTATTCGCGAATGTCGTTACGTACATGACTGTAGTTAGTCGTCATAAAATATCTCTTAGTGATTTTTAAAAAAGCATGAATGGATATCTATAGGGATCATTACAATAGTATTTTGGCGGGCATTGGCCGAGTAAATTGCCAAGCATTTATCAGCGCAAAGGCAATAAACGACACTAATGTCCAACCAGGAATACTGATACCCCATAGCGACCAAACCACTTCTGCACAGTCACCATCGCCCTGTAAAATTACTTTTAGTGCGTCCATTAACGGTAAGGTCTGAAATAAATACGCGATGCCCGAGCCGCAAGCGGGAACAAGATGGTCCGGTAGGCTTTGCAACCAAAGATGCCTTAGGGAAATAGCTCCACCTGAAAGGGCAACAACAGCACCAAGCCCGGCATAAATACGCCCCCCCCTCTTTTTAGGTGCATGGATAAACGCTAGGAGTGCCAACAGCCCTACAGCCATCACAAACACACGCTGAGTTACGCAAAGTGGACAAGGGGTGAGGTGCAACACTTTTTGGAAAAAAAGCACAGCTATCAATACGGCACCAGTACTGACCAGTACAATCAGTAAATTAATGCCGCGAATAGACGTGCACATCGAGTGTAGTTTTTTGTAATGCACGACAAAGTGTTCCGCAGAAGGAACAATCGATTTCTTCATTTAGGCACACCCGCTCTAAAGCTCGTGTAGTTTCATTATCCAAATCGATTACATCTCCAATAAACGACAGGAAAGGTAACGATATCCGAT
This sequence comes from Teredinibacter franksiae, assembly GCF_014218805.1. NCBI lineage: Bacteria > Pseudomonadati > Pseudomonadota > Gammaproteobacteria > Cellvibrionales > Cellvibrionaceae > Teredinibacter > Teredinibacter franksiae. The sequence continues at coordinate 787,720 of NZ_JACJUV010000001.1, forward strand.
CATGAAAAATACTTTACAAAAAATATGCCAACCAGCAACACATTGGCCAAGCCCCTATAGCGGGTGGTGTAACAGTAAAATCTAGCTTTTAGTATTGGTTAGCCGCACGAAACAATCGTGCAAAACACCCGATTGGAATTCGACTATGGAACTTTAGACTATGGAACGCATATGGATGAAAGACAAAATAGCCACGTGTTAGCCAGCACCTAAAGTCAAAATGGCCATGGCGTAAAAACATGGTATTTGGGTATACGGATAGTCGAAACGGACCTTTTTCTATTCTAGAAAATAGTATGAAAGCACTAGTGATGACCGCGTATCGCTAGCAACAGAGAAAAACACATATTTGTTTGCGAACAACGATTCCACATACGCCCTTTCGTTATACTAATGGCCTCGCCAAACCAACTTCCCACTAGCCTCACCCGTTTTTTTGGGTATCTCAATACCGGCTTTGCGTATTTTTCGGAATAGAGTACTGACGTTTATTCCCAGCTCATCAGCAGTTTTCTTGCGATTGCCATCATTACGCTGAAGCGCTTCGTTAATAAACAGGGTTTCCAGCTCGGCAAGCGACATGAGCGAATGGGATTCGCCGTCTTTACCTGAAACTGGCCGCAATTCTGGGGGAAGGTGATTCAAATGTAACAGTCCACCGCGACATAGCACAAATGCCTGTTCGATAATATTTTCCAGCTCTCGGATATTCCCAGGGAAATCGTGCTCCATTAGGCGGACCATCACTTCACTGGAAACACCGACAATATCTTTATCCTGTAGCCGATTGAACTTAGTAACCAAGTAATCCACAAGTAAAGGAATATCTTCGCGGCGTTCAATCAGCCGTGGCAGCATCAAATGAACCACTCGAATTCGGTAATACAGATCTTCACGAAAACGGTTTTCGTTTACCTCCTGTAACAGAGATTTATTCGTGGCTGCAATGACACGTACATCAATAGGGTGCGTTTTTACACCGCCTAGAGGCTCAATAACGCGTTCCTGTAAAACGCGCAACAAACGTACTTGCATCGCTGGCGAAATATCGCCAATTTCATCCAGAAAAACCGTACCGCCCTCTGCTAGCGCGAAACGCCCTGGCTTATCCCGACGGGCATCGGTGAAGGCCCCCGCTTTATGTCCAAACAACTCACTTTCTAAAAGGGTATCGGGTAAGGCTGCGCAATTTATAGCAATAAAAGGTTTTGATCGGCGCGGTGAAAGGTTGTGAATTGCCCGTGCAAAAAGCTCTTTCCCGGTACCACTTGGGCCCTCTATCAGCACCGTGGCATCGCTGTCGGCTACAAGCGGCACCACATCAAAGAGTTTGTTCATTACCGGGCTGCGACCAATAATATCTTCAAAGGTATAGCTACCATGTAACTCTTTACGCAACTGCTCAACAACGGTGAGGTCTTGAAATGTTTCAACGCCGCCCGCAATATTGCCAGCGCTGTCTTTTAACAGTGCAGTAGAAATGCGAATGGGTACCTGCTCCCCCTCTTTATTCACGATATACGCCATCGCATTGAGAATAGGCGTTCCACTGGACATGGTGCGCCGTAACACACAGTTTTGCTCACAGATATTCGCTCGAAACACATCGCAACAACGACTGCCTATCGCCGCTTCTCGTGGAATGCCGGTAATCTTTTCCGCCGCGGCGTTAAATGCTGTTATCCGCCAATCGTCACCAATGGTAAACACCCCCTCGTTTACAGAATCCAGAATGGCTGCTTCACGCTGTTGAGTAGAATTTACGTGGGAAGACACATCAATGCTCCTATAAACCCGAGAATTAGCGTATGGCAAATTGCCTCCACTGGAACAGCATATTAATGCAATTTGCACGATTACAATTGGAGTAGCATCAAGCACTCTTCATTATTGCCGCTAATAACGCCATTTATCATCTATGGCATATAAGATGCACGTACGTTCAGCGAACGCAGGGAAAACTGAAGAGGGCTTTCGCGTGAGAATTGCAGTACCCTATTGGCAGCATCATATATCCCCAGTACTTGATGCTGCCGAAACCTTGCTTATTGTTGACATAGAAAACAACAAGGTCGTTGCTCAGCACACACTACACGTAACACATGAGCAACCTCGTGCGCTAGCAAGCGCTTTAGCTCATGCTGACGTCAAGCTGCTGATTTGTGGTGCGCTTTCCAAGTCCTTTTCCAGTGCCCTTAATCACGCTAAAATTCATTCCATTACGCAAACACGTGGAAATATCACCGAGGTGATTTCGGCCTACATAAACAAACAATTGGCACAGCAACGATTTTTGATGCCAGGTTGCAATGAACGATTTAAATAACGTCTAAACCGACGATGGAGACCACGCATTGCCAAATTTAACGCTCACGATTTTGGTGGACAATTCCACACAGCAGCGCGGCTTACTTGCAGAACATGGACTGGCCGTTTGGATAGACACCGGCAGGCAAAAAATATTATTTGATACAGGCCAAGGCCTCGCGCTGAAACATAACGCCAAACGTTTGGGCATTTTATTGAGTACCGCTAATGCCATCGTCCTCAGTCATGGCCACTACGACCATACAGGCGGCCTTCTTGAAGCTTTAGCGGGCACCGATGGCCAGAAAGTGTTTGCTCATCCAAAGGCATTTAACAGTAAATATACTGGGCAAGATAAGCAAGAATCGCGCAGTATTGGAATGCGAGAAACCACACGCTACGCCACTCAAAAAATTGCCGAAAGACATTTGGTAGTAACCCCCACCGCAATTGCTGACGATATTTGGTGTACCGGGCCGGTACCGAGGCACAACAGTTTCGAAACTGACGACAGTCATTATTTTACCGACAAGTCTCATAGTGAAGCCGATAACCTAGAAGACGACCAAGCGATGTTTATAGAAACCAAAACCGGTACGATTGTATTACTGGGCTGTGCTCATGCAGGGGTTATAAACACTCTGGAATATATTGATGAGCTTACTTCCGGCGCGCCCATGCGGGTTGTGCTTGGCGGCATGCATTTGCAGCACGCTTCACCACAAAAAATCAACGACACCATTACCGCACTAAAACGTTTTTCGATTCAGCAGCTTTCGCCTTTTCACTGCACCGGGTTTAACGCTATGTGCCAATTGTCACAAGCATTCGCGGAGCAGTTTCAATGGGTTGGTGCGGGTTCACGACTGAGCTATTAGAGCGGTTGGTATGGGCTTTAGGCACCTCTACTACTTTCTTGTGGCCTGAAGAACCTTATTGCCGAATACTTTTCGGGCACCCAAGCTAACACTAATAACTTAACCAACAGCCTGTGTTTGCAAAAAAATCCCCGCAGAAGCGGGGATTTTTCGAGTGGTTGAAGGTAAGTGCCGCTTATTCTTTCAACGAAATTTCGTCAATATAGTAAGTGACATTAGAAGCGCCCAGATCTAACACCAGCCGTGTGGACGTACTATCGGCAGTAAACCCCCAGGTGATATTTTGCCAGTCTGTACCAATGGTTGTGTCTGGCCCGTATTGAGCATCGGTGGCACCGTCTGTGTTTGTTGAAAAGCGAACAACACCATCGGCTACTGCACCTTTAATCCACATGCTTGCGGTGTATGCTTTGCCCACTTCAGTGGTTGCGGCATCGCTAACAAACTGTACTTCCCAAGCGTTTCCTCCAGGGGACGCTGCCTGCAGGGCTCGACTGCCGCTATGAACTTCGGTTGTAGTAACGGTTAATACCGTATCGCCGTTCCATTTACCCCAGTTAGTAAATTCACCTCCGTCACCCGTTTCCAGATCGCTGTTTAACAGCAGCTCAGGATTATTTTCTGGGCAGACACCAGCGAGCGCAGTACCACCTTCGACTAATGCGATATTGTCGATAGTGTAGGTCACGGAAGATGCGCCCAAGTCGAGTAGTAGACGGGTATTGGTGTCGTTAGCGGTAAAGCTCGAGGTGATCTGTTGCCAATCCCCAGTGGCAACGGTTTCATCCACGCCATATTGCGGGCTCGCACCATTTAATGAGAATCGCACAATACCATCGGCCGCGTCGGCCTTAATCCACATCGAGGCCGTGTATTGGGTATCGGCAACCATGGTGACTTCATCGCTAACAAACTGCAGCTCCCAAGCGTTTCCTCCGCTACTTGCTGCTTGCAGGGCGCGTCCGCTGCAGCTATCGGTAACGGCAGTTAAATTCGGCCCACCGTTCCACTTGCCCCAGCTGGTAAATTCGTCACCATCTCCCTCGTTAAGGTTACCATTAGAGAGAATGCTGGTTGGCTCTGCTGTTGGTTCAACTGTTGGTTCAACTGTTGGTTCAACTGTTGGTTCAACTGTTGGTTCAACTGTTGGTTCAACTGTTGGTTCAACTGTTGGTTCAACTGTTGGTTCAGCTGTTGGTTCAGCTGTTGGTTCAGCTGTTGGTTCAGCTGTTGGTTCAGCTGTTGGTTCAGCCGTTGGTTCAGCCGTTGGTTCAGCTGTTGGCGGCAAGGTGGGGGAAGGTATGATGTCGTTTGAACTGCCGCCGCAAGCGGTAAGTATTGTAATCAAACTTACTAGGATTAGGTTTTTCATTCAAAAGTCTCTCATGCATGCAAGGTTGTTTTTTAATCATAATGGCATCATGAATACCCTAATTCAAGCATTAATTAAGACTAAGTAACCATATTTTACAATTTGCACTAATCATATTGCCTTAATCACGCTGATTAGCTAAGTATCTCCATTTGACCGCTCGTGTCGGCTTGGCCAAAAGGTGTTCACTCTGACTCTGCAGCCAAATTACGAGCAAATTACGAGAGCAAATTACGAGGAAGAGCAAATTACGAGGACACCCACTCGCCATTGACATCATACCGAACATCCCCTACGATTAATGACTGTATTTATACACAGTTACGGTAAACCCATGACGACGGCACGGAAGCATCAAGTCTCTATCAGTGACACGCCCTATTATCACGTTATGTCCCGCTGTGTTCGCCGCTCCTACCTCTGCGGTACAGATATTCATACCGGGCAATGCTACGAACACCGGCGCGAATGGATTGCAGAGCGTATTCGCTTACTCTCCACCATTTTTGCTATCGATATCTGCAGTTACGCCGTAATGAGTAACCATTACCATATCGTAATCAAAATTGATGCCCAGGCACCGCAAAGCTGGAGCTTCGACGAAGTCATTCAGCGCTGGCTATGCTTATACAAAGGCCCTTTTTTGGTACAAAAATATCAAAAAGGCGAAACCTTAGATACGGCAGAACAACGCGTACTCGAAGATACTGTAGAAGATTGGCGTACACGCCTTGGCAGCTTAAGCGAGTTTATGCAGCAACTTAATCAAGTCATCGCACGACAGGCGAACCAAGAAGAACGCTGCACTGGCCGATTCTGGGAGGGGCGATTTAAATCTCAAGCCTTATTGACCGAGGAGGCACTGTTAACCGCTATGGCCTACGTGGATTTAAACCCCATACGCGCAAAAATGGCCGAGTCACCCGAAACTTCTGAACATACCAGCGTTCAAGAGCGAATAAACCCTCACTTTGAATTGAAGCAAGCTTTATCCCACAACCCTGATATCAACCCTCACCACTTCAGCCGCTTTATCGTTAAAGAATTAGCCGTTTTTGAGGGGAATATGCGGTCCGACATACAACACGGCGTATTATTCGATATCAAAGATTACCTCACGTTAGTGGATACGACTGGCCGTATTCAGCGTCAGGATAAGCGTGGTTATATCGCTAATGAATCTCTACCCATTCTACAACGGCTAGGTATCGGAGCTGACGAATGGGTGGATAACACGCAGAAATTTGAAGTGATCTTCTATAAAAAATTCCATTATAAGCGGCGAGATAAAAACGTCGCTTAGTCCTTTTAAAAAAATCACTGCAATTAAAACGGGTTTAAGCTAGCCATGCTCTGCCTATAGCTCAAACTGACCAGTTCGTGCTCGTACGCGCCACTCTTCCAGTATTTACAGTTATCACCCTAAAACTTTGATCTTTCGGATTTCCCCCATTGGGTTTTTCGCAAATTCTCTAAGAGTGGGTGTCCCTGATGATTAGGTGTCCCTGATGATTAACAACACCATTACCGCACTAAAACGTTTTTCGATTCAGCAGCTTTCGCCTTTTCACTGCACCGGGTTTAACGCTATGAGTCAATTGTCACAAGCATTCCCGGAACAATTTCAATGGGTTGGTGCGGGTTCACGACTGAATTATTAGAACGGCTGGTATGGGCTATAGGCACCTCTAATAATTACTTGTGGCCTGGAATATTTTATTGCAGTGTTGGCCAACTAGCGCTGTAATCAGGGCCTTTCTCTATGATTTTTATGCATTAACAGGTAAACCCTATAGGTGCATAAGCAGCTTGAAAACCCTCGTCTAGCTCCTATAAATCAAAGTAATTCACGAGCGATTCACGAGGAGAGCGATTCACGAGGACACCCACTCGACATTGCCAACCTTCCAGTATTTACAGCTTTTACCTTCGGATTTTGATCTTTCGTGTTTCGCCCAATGGATTTTCTACAAATTCTCTTAGAGTGGGTGTCCCTCCTGGCTCCCTTCCCTCCTGGCTCCCTAGCTCGCATCCCTCCTAGCTCGGCTTACCCATGCAACGCACGAACGGCTAGCTCCGGGTCGGCATCCAAGATTCTAAGCAAGGCTTTGGCGGGGCCGGTGGGGTGTCGGCGGCCTTGTTCCCAGTTTTCCAACGTCCGCTTGCTAACGCCGATTAACAGCGCAAAGCGATTCTGGCTTAAGCCCACTTTTTCCCGGATCAGTTTAACTTCGGGTTCTGGGAACTCGGTCACTCTGGCAGCGGCGTTTTTCCCTTGGACGATCTCGTCCATTTCTTGCACACCGGCCAGCAACTCATCGAACATGTCATTTTTCATCTGACCACCTCTCTACTATCGTTTTTAGGGCTTTCTTTTGATCTGATGTTAGGTCTTCTTGCTCACTTTTTGGATAAACATAAAGCATGTATATCTGCTCATCTTCCGTCATCCAGTAGTAAATAGCCCTAACGCCACCACTTTTCCCCTTGCCTTCAAGCTTCCAGCGCACCTTTCTAAGACCGCCAGTACCTTGGATAATTGCCCCCATATCAGGGCGGCTCACCAAGGCCTCTTGAAACTCTTTGTATTCGTCATCACCCATCAACTCTTTGATTCGACGGGTAAATACGCTTGTTTCTATAATTATCATAGCTCAACTATACGCCAATGGCGTATATATTCCAATATTTTAATCATTATGATCCTCCACTAATACTGCAGCCAAGGCGTCTTTGGCTTCTAGTTTTGCTGGATGTGTCGCCGCGTGGATTTCCTGCAACTTGCGGATACTCACATGCGTGTATATGTGTAGTGGTCTAATGACACCGGACACATTGATAAGAGAACAATCCTTCGTATTTTACTCAATGGATTTTTCGCAAATCATCTAAGAGTGGGTGTCCCTTCTAACTCTTCTTAAACTGCTTTGTAAACTCACTGCAATTAAAGCGAGCTCACGCTAGCCAGGCTCTGCCGATGGTTTAATCAGCGTGATTCGTGCTCGTACGCGCCACTCTTACAGTATTTACAGTTATTACCTTAGGATTTTGATCTTACGTGTTTCGCCCAATGGATTTTTTACAAATCCTCTACTGGTGGGTGTCCCTTAAACTGCTTATCCTTCGTATTTTACTCAATGGATTTTTCGCAAATCATCTAAGAGTGGGTGTCCCTTCTAACTCGTCCTTTTAAAAAAATCACTGCAATTAAAGCGAGCTCACGCTAGCCAGGCTCTGCCGATGGTTTAATCAGCGTGATTCGTGCTCGTACGCGCCACTCTTACAGTATTTACAGTTATTACCTTAGGATTTTGATCTTACGTGTTTCGCCCAATGGATTTTTTACAAATCCTCTACTGGTGGGTGTCCCTTAAACTGCTTTTCCAAAAAATCTCTTCCCATTCTGCAACGGCTAGGCATTGACGCTGACGACTGGGTGGGTAACACGCAGAAATTTGAAGCGATCTTCTATAAAAAATTCCATTATAGGCGGCGAGATAAAAACGTCGCTTAGTCCTTTTAAAAAAATCACTGCAATTAAAGCGAGCTCACGCTAGCCAGGCTCTGCCGATGGTTTAATCAGCGTGATTCGTGCTCGTACGCGCCACTCTTACAGTATTTACAGTTATTACCTTAGGATTTTGATCTTACGTGTTTCGCCCAATGGATTTTTTACAAATCCTCTACTGGTGGGTGTCCCTTAAACTGCTTTTATCTTCTATAAAAAATTCCATTATAGGCGGCGAGATAAAAACGTCGCTTAGTCCTTTTAAAAAAATCACTGCAATTAAAGCGAGCTCACGCTAGCCAGGCTCTGCCGATGGTTTAATCAGCGTGATTCGTGCTCGTACGCGCCACTCTTACAGTATTTACCTTAGGATTTTGATCTTACGTGTTTCGCCCAATGGATTTTTTACAAATCCTCTACTGGTGGGTGTCCCTTAAACTGCTTTGTAAACTCACTGCAATTAAAGCGAGCTCACGCTAGCCAGGCTCTGCCGATGGTTTAATCAGCGTGATTCGTGCTCGTACGCGCCACTCTTACAGTATTTACCTTAGGATTTTGATCTTACGTGTTTCGCCCAATGGATTTTTTACAAATCCTCTACTGGTGGGTGTCCCTTAAACTGTTTATTTGGATGTCCTTTTATTTTCAGATCCAAGTATGGTTCTCAATATAGACGCTACTACGATGATGATTCTTACAACTTAAGGCAATAAATGGCTATTACCCCACAAATTTCTCATATGGTAAACAGCCACCCCGAAAAAATATGAATTGACGCTAAACCCAAATATTGCCATAAGCACATATTTCCGAGAATGAATTTTGTTTATTCTAACCAATGAAAATACACCGACAACAACTCCCGAGACAATTACTATTTGCAATAGCGTCCCCCAAACGTAAAAAAAGGTTGGATTATTCAAAGGAATAAAATATGTCAATATGAACCTATGAAACAAAAAAAATATTGAAATAAAAAATGTTATTTTTGCAGAAATTCTACCCTTGCACTCTTGATTATTACTGCTGACATTGGTTTCTATCATACCGGCTACCACCATCAATATTATAACGCTTGAAAATCACCAAACATAGAATCTAGATATGCAAAAACTTATAGTTTACTAGGATCGCCAGGTAATTCGGCTTCTCTTACCTTATTATCCTTTTTTATCGCCTTTCGAGCATCTGAAGTTAACGTTTTGCTGGCTTTCTTATTTCGAGCCTTTGAATCTTTAAAATCTTGGACCAGATCTTGTACATCTTCTATTGTGTCCACGACAGCAACTGCCAAAGGCCCTGCCTCTGCCGCTAGATCTTTTGCGCTAGATTCATATACGTCTTGCATATCCTCCTTTCCCAATGCCTTGGCTCCCTCATCATTAAACCCTCTCGAAATCCCTGCACCTAATGAAGGATCCGGCTCCCAATTTGACGTCGACTGCATTAAGGCTGCACTTGCCCCCTTGGAAAATGTTGATACTGCCTTATTCATGGCCTTCACCTGTGCTTTAGTCAGCGGCTTTGCATTAAGACCAATCCCTTCCTTGCCACCTGGATCAACCATATTCACCGGATCATTCCCCACATAAGCATAAAGATTCATCTGATCTTCATACCCAACCGGATCCGTTTGCAAAAACCGTCCAATCTCAGCCCGATACGCTCTGGCCCGATAGTGATACAACCCCACCTCTGCCAGCCATACCTGGCCGGTATAACCAAAACGGCCTTCGTTTAAATCTCCCGAAACACCATAGGCATCATAGGTATTAATGTATTCCACGCTGCCATCCTGCCGGGACGATGCTATCACCGAGCCCTGATGGTTTGTATGGAGGTAAAGCGTATCGCCATTCGATTCATAACTGACCAACGGCGTACCCACAGTATTCCCGTGTACATAATTGGCATAGGTACCATTCGTACGGTACTCGGAAATAATCACATCGCCGTCGTACACAAAATTAGTAATACTGCCAAAAACTTTATACTGTGCCAAACGGCCGCTAGGGTCGTATATAAGATCGGCAACTGCCCCACTGGCATGAACAACCCTTACCAGCCTGTTTTCTTTGTCGTAGGCGTAGGTGGCCTCCTCATCCTGCGTAAGGTTGCCGTTCTCATCCCAGGTGTAGTTAACGCCATTTACCGAGGTATATTGGTTAAGGCCGTTAACGCTATAAGCCCCCATATTGCCAAGGCCATCCAGATGGTGGTACTGGCTGTTGCTTAATGCTTTGCTGTTAATTTGCGACGCCGCGTTATACTCAAAGCCTAAAATCAGGTCGTCACCATTGCTGGAAAAATCGTACCCAATATTGTCAACGCGTGAGGCGTGGTCATAGCCAAGCGTTGTAGTGGTTGCAGCGTTCCCGGTAGTTTTCCATTCCAACAAGCCCGCCGGGGTATAGCCGAAACCGACAACGGCTTGCGCACCTTTGGTAATAGTGGTGAGCTGGTCTAAGTGATTGTACCCACGGGCAATGGCTGTTCTGTCATGGTAGCTTGTATCTACTTTATTCCCGTTTTTATCGTAGGTGTGCGATGTTGTATATACTCCGCCTACGTTGCTTTCTTCTGCAATAATTTCGCCAAAGCCACTGTATTGATTTTCTACACCAATACCGTCGTGGTTGGTGGCGCCGTAACTGCCATACATGGCATAGAGCTGTAGGCCCCGCGTATCGTAACTGTAGAAAACATCTTCCGCGAACGGGTGGTTAGCGGGTTTTACGGGAACGTCCTTTTTTTCCATACGATTCAATGCATCGTACTGGTAGTTAAAAACACTGCCATCCCGCTTACGAAAACGCTTACGGTTGCCGTTTAAGTCGTACTCATATTCTTCATAATCATCTGTGTTATGCGCAAGCCCTGCATCCGGGTCTGGGAAATACCAACGATACAATCTGCCAAATTCATCGTATTCCATTTTGGCGGTATTTTGATTGGCATCAGTAACGGTTTCTTTGTGGTATCCGTTATAGGTGTTTTTGACATACAACTGTTCCAGGCTTGTACCTACAGCACGGTGTTCTTCCAGTATGTTATCCACATCGTCGTAAACATATTGCGTGATACGGTCTTGACCGTGCTCACCTTCCGCTCCCAATACACAGGCTCCACCACTGTATACGCTATTATCGTTTTCCGCAGGCTGCAGCGAGGGCGACAGCATTTGCTGATTCATCCGAACCGCTTTACACACAACTCGACTTTTTTCATCGTAACTGTACTGGGCAAGGTTTAAGTAGTTGCCTGAATTATCGATAGCGCCTTCAGTGCGCTTTCTACCGTATTGGTCATATGTGTACTGGGTGCGGCCAGTCGACGTAAATGGCCACTGACTAGGGTCTTGCGCTTCGCCTGCCCACCCCGTTAAATAGCCTTCCTCGATTAAAAACAATAAGGTGGTGCGCGTATCCTGGCCACTTGGGTCGGCATAGAAGTACCGTTTCGCAGGCCGGTCTTGTTCGTCACTACTGGGGCTAGGGCTAAATTCCCCCACTAACAACCCAGAAGGTGCATAGCGTTTTACGTACTTGAAACTGGCATTTTCTTGTGCAGCGTACAGTGCATTAAACGGCAAAAAGAGTATAAGACCAACCAACGCACGGAGATTTAAAGAATGGATAGCTTTATTTAACATTTTCTATTTTCCTCTTCCTTAAGGACATGACGCAGCGTTGGTACTGGAAAGGTTACCCTTGGGCAGGGTTACACCAATTTGATTGCCGTAATTGTCATACTCGTAGCATGTCACTCGGGTTTCTTGGGCACCTGCATGATTGTACGCAGTAACGCTTTCGCCTCGCAGCAACAGGTTGTTAGCCTCGCCACCCTCTTGCGGCCCATAGTGGTAGTCTTTTTGAACCAGATCTTGCGCTCCACCAGCACAGCCTACACTGCCACTTAACGCGTTAGAGGTGCGGCAGGACCACTCCTGCTTTAATAGCCATATGCCGTCATTGGCTTTCTGCATAGAGGTGCTTGTTTGATGTTGGTTATATTGGAAAAAGGTAGCAAAATACTCTTCCCACACATAGGTTGTTTTAGGGCGCACGCTTGCGCCGTTAATCTTTATGGCTGGCTGAGTAACGGTTTCCAGCTGACCCGATTCGGCGTGGTAGGTATAGTCGGTTTGGTTGTTGTTTGCGTCTTTAACCCACAGGGGTTTGTTACAATACCTGAAATTCGTATCGTTACAGGTATCTGGATAGTCAGCCTGGCTTATATTAGTACCCTTGGAGGTAATGCGAACAAGATTGCCACGGCCACCGTCATCATCGCCGTAAATATAGAGTTTAGGTGGCCCGGAAATAGGCGTGTGCGATGTCACAAAATTACGAGAGCTTTCTTCATAAATAAACGTTCCTTTTTTACGCAGGACAACTCGCTCAAGCTTACCCGGTAAGGCGTTGTATAATTGAACCCTGTTGCCCGCGCTCTCCCGAACGGTATTGTAACCCCAATGACTGCCGCTGAAGGGTTCACCATAAACACGACTATAAGCCCTATTAGTGGCATTAGTGAGCCGGCCGGTTTTGGTCGATAGCTTCCAATACCACTGCGCCAAATGCATTCCGGGTCCGCCCCCCGGTGAAGGGCTAAACATGAAGCCATCGTTTTCATACTGGTAAGTGATATCAATAACACTGCTATTAGCTGATCTTATACCGACCAATCGTGGCGCGAACCGCTCATCGCCGGGATGCCGGTTTAGGCAATACTCAGAAATACCTTCGTCTTCGGGCTGGGTGAAATAACAGGCGTCCTTAGTGTTGTAATGGTAATCGGTTACCCCACCAAACTGGTTGGTAACGGAAAAAACATTTTCTGCTCCATCGCTATAAAAGGAGTCCGGCGCAGAAGCTGGCCATGCAAAGCTGGCCGTGGGCCAATCTTTGGTAGTGCAAGCCTGGTCGGGTGCACAGTCGTTGTAGGCCAAATTGAGCGCGGATATTGATTTGGGGTTGTCTGCCCATGCGGTATAGGTGCTGGACTTATCATATTTCAGCATAAAACCGGTATTGGTCCAAACTGCACTGTGGTCTACGTAAATTGAGAAGCCATTAGGGTAAGTGATGGTGTCGATTCCTGCCTTACCCTGCAAATATTTTATCTCGACCCCATTTGGATTTCTCCAGACTAAATCTCCGTTTGCCATATATTTTAAAGAATGCCTTTTATCGCCGATTGGTACAAAAGTATAAGAGTAATCCGATGCATTGATTTCGATAAAGCGCCCGATTAATACATCATTCTTTTTGAAGGCAAAGTCCTGGCTACCTACAGGGCCGGAGACGCGAATAACAGGCACCTGCCTAATTTGAGTTTGGCCTTCTACCAGCTCAAAATTCAGAACACCATTGGAGTCTACTTCCAGGAGCCCATCCTGATGTTCATTCAGCATTGTGAAATGTGGCATGCCGGAAAATTTGTCTCGATAACCTTTTCCGTCGTTAGCATCAAAATGGTTCGCAAATAATGAAATGCTGTGACTCAGCCCATACTCCCCACCAATTGCAACAGTATTTAAACTCTGACTCACTTCTCCTGTGGCCATATTCACGCCCATGAAATCAGTTACCTCCACATCCGGTGGCGCGATAACAGCTTCTTGCACCGCATAAGCCGACAGAGAGAAGGCGGAAAGAATAAATGCCGTAGCGCACTTTTTCAAATTCATTGCACGCTTTTCTGCCTTATATCTTGTTGGGCGACTAGGTGCCATTTTTATCAATTTTGCGTAGTTGTATGCGCACATTTTTGATCTATGGCCACCTGAATCGCTGCTTGAAAATTTATGTTTGAATTCGGCTTTTATGCTGTTGACGGATGCCACTACATATTCACTTGTAATTCGGAGAAAGACACTCATTATCTGATCCTTTGAAATTGTATATAGACTTACGAGCACACAATGGACTAACGCTCGACCCCAACTAAAAGCTAACGCTACTGCTACAGCCAAATTGATTACATGCCTGTAAATAAATTGGCGGATATGCTTGGGGATCTTTCACTATAGTAATTTCTGTCGTTCTCCCTCCATTTATGGTCATGGTAGTTTCACCGATTTCATCTGTGTATTTAAAAATGTAGTGCGAGCTGCCTGGAGCCTGGCCCCAACTAGCGATATACATATTTGGCGCAGGTGTACTAATGGCTAACCCAGTTGGTTTATCTGGGCTGGAGGGCGCCGGGCAGTCTTCGCCGCCACCACTCTCTTTGAGCGCTGTGCGGTTGCCTGCTGGGTCGTAGCAATAACCTGTTTTTGTACTCCCATCCTCCTTCACTTTAACCAAACGGCCCAATGGGTCGTACTGATAAGTGATATCGACAGGTTTGATGACCTTGGTTTTGAGTGTTGCAGTTCGCTCACTGGAGCACGCTTCAAGGCCCCCCGCGCTCACACATGCTCTAACCCGATGTTCGTACACGCCTGCAGATGGAACAGTAAACGTTTCGCTTGTTTTATCTCCAGTGTAGGCCAACGACCATTTTGTATCGGGGCTACGCCTGTACTCCAGCTGGTAGTAATGAACTTCGCCGCTAGCAGCCCCCCAACTTACTGTATGCTCACCATTGCTCGTGCCTGGAGGGGTAATACTGGAGGGCATACCGGGCTTAACGGCAACATTTATATAACTTACTCCACTGTAGCCAGTACAGCCAATATTGTTACAGGCTCGCACTTTGTAACCGTAACGCCGACTTAGCTGGCTACTGTAACCTTTGGTGGTAGCCCCGCTGTTCTGCGCCTGACTAAAACTTCCACCATTAATATTTTGCCGTAAATCGTAGCTTGTCGAATTTGAAATTGAATTCCACGAAACGGGATAACTGCCATCGCTATCGCTACCGGCCAGAGTTATCACCGGTACGGTATTCGGTGCTGCTACAACGGTATTCCCCGACGCTTTTTCACCGGAGCAGTTCTCGTAACTACCCTCGTACCTACAGGCTGCCACTTTATGGCTATAGGTGCCGGCGCTTAACCCTTCAAAGCTATATGACTTATTTGACCCAGTGTATATATTGGTCCAATTTGAAGCGCTACTTTTTTTATAGTACAGCCGATACCTGTTTGGAGAACCGCTTGCAGACCCCCACGTAATTATGTAGTCACCATCATTGGTTGGCGGAGTATCAATACTGGGGGGAGTGCCAGGGGCAATTGCTACACTAATCTCTTTGCTGCCCGAGTACCCGGAGCAACCAATATCATTACACGCTTTCACCCGATAAATGTATGTACTACTCCCCTTTGGGGGAATGCTTAGCTGCGTTGCGGTTGTACTTGAATATTCAAACCAATTGCTATCGCCAACCTTTTTTTCCTGAAGAATATAGGATTTGGTATTACCTATCGAATTCCAGTAAACCGTGTAACTACCATCGCTATCTGTTGAAGCCAAATCAATAGAGGGCGAAGAAGAAGGCTTTGCAACGACGGTGGAACCCGATGAATACTTCCAAGAAGAGCAGGGCTCGTAGCCACTGACATTATTGCAAGCTTTAACGCGATGACGATAAGTGCCAGCAGCAATTGAAGGAAATGATTTTTGGCGTGACAAGCCGCTATAGACAGCGACCCAGCCCGGCGTGTTCACCTTAAGGCGCTCCAATTCATAACTGGTCACACTGCCAGAAGAGCCATTCCAGCCAATTGTGTAGCTACCATCGTTTGTGCCCGGCGTTTCAATCGAAGAAGGAACGCCGGGAATTCGCGCCACTTTTATTGACTTTATGCCTGATGCACCTGAAAAAGCATTGCCGTTTGCTGCTTCAATCCTGTAATTCCAAACGCCATCAGCCATCCCTGGTCGCAACCGCGATGTTATCGAAGCAACGAATTCACTTTTACCCCAGTTACCGCCTTGTTTCTGTTCATACAATATAAAATTCGTGGTATGCGTGGGCTTGCTCCAGGAAACCGTATAGGTTCCATCGGAATCTGTCGTCGCTAAAGATAAAGTTGGTACAGCAGGCTTAGGCAGGGGTTTTTGAACGTTAATCGAATCCAAATGCGTTGTTAGCGTGCCGTTTTGCGACCAATTTTTAAGCTTATAGTAGTAAACATTATTTTTTGATTTTACGATATTAAACGGGCCATAATTGTAGTAATTACCATCTACAATGGTTTTCCATACTCCGTTTTCTTGTTTTTCTTGTATTTGAAAAGTATACGCATCCTTGGAAACACTTATATTATATTCCCAGGAAGTCGAAGTGTCTGCCAGTATTAGCTTGGGGGCTGCCCAAGTGGGCATAGCAAAAACCACTACACCAAACACTAAAATTACGTACAACCCAAAACGTACTCCCTTGCTCTCTTCGAACATACGATTCCTTTTCAGTCTAAAATAATTTATTTTTCTCAATACCGAGACTCACTGTAGTGGTCGAGGCCACCTTAGCCTCAACAAGCACTTCAACCGAGGATTAAACAGAGAATTAAAACAAATGTCTACATTTATACTAATTTTCAGTGATTACATTTGGATAGCTAAAGATACCAAACACGATTTCACATTTTATTAATCCGGGAATCCAATAACCCACTGCAATGTATACTTTAGCGCAGGTTTTTCATCTACCATTTTCTAACGATTTAGGAAACCTACCAAATACTTAATTGCTTAACGACAGCCGAAGTAGTTGAAGCAGGGAGTAGCGAAACGAAATTAGTTTTTGATGCAAAATCGGTAGGGGACAAATTACTTTTCAAAAGCCCCTTTCAAAGCTGCATAGATATTTATTACTCTGAGCGGTTTAGAATTCTTGTTGAAGACTGCGAGTTTGCAGGAGTTAATTTTGATACGCGGTTGGCGAGCCCTTATTCGGCATAGGCAGCAGCAATATCGAACCCCTCCCCACAATTAATTTTTATTGCCTCGAAACCATTGGTTAGCTGCAATAGAGCCAAAGACTTTCTGAAGTCGTCTACCGCTGACTATTAAAAGTATCTTTTGTGTTGCAGGACTTATTTAACCTACGGAAAAGTAAAAACTGAACCAGATGCCGCGACTAGCGGCAACACCAGCATGGCGCGAAAAAAATACAGGGACTTAGGCGCCCAAATCTAACCTAAACCCACCCATTCCTTTCAAAGCGCCCATCGCCATGCTCCTGATCCAGGCTGTAATTCAACTGCTCAAGTCGGGAACACTCCATCTCAAACTTCTGCATGTAACCATTCCCTTCATGAAACTCCGCAACCATCCCCACCGGGTTCAAGGCACGGCTTGCCACATAATATAAAAGTGCCTGAAGGTATGACGGCGGTATATACACCGAGATCAATTGCGGTGCAGGTATTACCCGATGAATATCAAACGGGGGATGATCTCCTCGGTAAATAACTTTCAACAAATCAGTTTTCAATGTATCAGGTAAAACCAGTGAATTGAACTCTGTCAGGGTAACTGCACTGGGGTTATCTGGCTTGTTGGCGTCCAACTCATCAAAGTGACCCACCGAACCCTTAGCATACACGCGCTCCACTTTCAGTAAATCGTTCTGAAACGGTACAGCCACAGAGTCCTGAATATAGCGGTTTTCAGTCGGCACCTCGGATTCAGTATTGCTCGTAGCATAATCCGCACTCAGGATATACGCCCGAACGTCAGGTGTGACACGTACAAGCAAACTACCCTCCCGAAGACGGAAGCGCGTGTAGAGCGCCGTAAGACCCAATTGAATATGCGAAGCAACCTGCTTACGCCGGCCCTCCGGTACGCTCAGTTGTGATTTCCCATCGTTACCCAAAATCACTTGGGAGAGTTCGCCATGGGCAAGCTGCGTAAAAATATCATTAAGCGTCATTTACAGTGTCTCACACAATGTAGGATGAATAAGCGGATTCGTCGTCGTTTGCTGCGTCGCCCCACATGGGATCACCAGCATCTGTAAGTGTGGCTATCTCACTCGGGGGCATAGCGTGCATTAAGGGCAGCATGGAGATCGTATCAATGCCGTCGTCGTTTCGGCTTTTGAATCCTTCAGGGCAAACCAATTCCAGCTCTTCGACCAACTCAACCACTGCGGGGTGGTCTTTCATATCCCGTGGTAAATACACTTTACCAGCGTTAAACCAAGGCACGGTTACGTTAAAACGCTGCATCTTATTGGTTGATGGCCGAATGCCTGGGTCGTTGTCGTTGTTATCCGAAGCCAGATGAAAATACACATTACGACGTATCATCTCGTCCTGAATCCATGGCATAAAGCCGCCCTGCTGTCCGGTGACTTCGATACCCACTGACTGAGGCTGGTATTTCTGAGATAGCCGAAACAAGTCATTGATGTTGGCGTCCATCAACTGCTTCTTGCACACACCATCCACCCAAAACCAGTCACGATTATTATTGTAAGCCCATACGGAAATAAACGAGAAGTCGGCAGACTGCTTATCTGATGTGGCAAAATCGGTGGTGATGTAGAAGTTAATTCGCTCACGGTTACGTAGCACTAAGTCCCAGCTGTACCAATGAATTAACTGAAACAGAAGCAGCAACCTTTCTTCGACATACAAACAAACTTTACGCCCCTCCCATGTATCAGGTACCCTTGCCTGTATAACGGCAGCCACCTCTTATTAAGCCCTTCTCTACATGAATATTTTCCTGCTTGAATCTCACCAACGTCTCAATAGCGAATGCGCCCGTTTAACCCGAGCACAAAGCCAACACGCGCAAAAAATCCTGAAAGCCGCCGTAGGCGACCAGATTCGTATTGGCCTAATTAATGGCAACTTGGGAACAGCAACCATTACCTCGCAGGCGGAAGAAACAACCATTGCCATTAATGCGCTGGACCAGGCACCGCCCCCCGTGCGCCCCATTACACTGGTGCTCGCCCTTCCACGCCCGCAAATGATTAAACGCATTTTGCAAACAGTTGCGTGTTTGGGGGTACAGAAGCTGTGTTTAATTCAAACGGCGAAAGTTGAAAAAAGTTTTTGGCAATCGCCCTCTGTTACAGAGGAAGAGATTCACAAACAGTTGTTATGTGGTTTGGAGCAGGGGGTTGCCACTCAGCTTCCAATTGTTGAAAAATACCCGCGTTTTCGCCCGTTTGCGGAAGATAGCCTGAGCGGGTTGAGTGAAGGAAAAAACCAATACATTGCTCACCCCGGCCCCTACGAAAACTGTCCGCGTTTGGGCAATGACGTTGCATCGATATTTGCGATTGGTCCGGAGGGTGGTTTTACCGAAAAAGAAGTGGCGTATTTCACTGACTGTAACTTTACGCCGGTATCGATGGGTGGCCGTATTCTTAAAGTGGAAACGGCGGTTACTGCGGTTCTAGCAACGCTTTACGGCGTTTAATATTCAGGTTAGATAAGCTTCGAGTTAGCGAAGGTTCAAACGAACTAAGTTTCGGCTGTTACCGAAATAATACGTTTTTCCAGTAATAATTCAAACGCATTAGGGGCGACCGGGCGACTCGCGAGATAGCCCTGATAGTATGAGCAACCGTACTGACGAACCAAATCCAATTGAGCGATAGTTTCCACGCCTTCTGCAACCACCTCTAGCTCCAACATATTACCCATGGCACTAATGGTTTCTACTAGTACACGATCGTTACGGTCTTCGGTAATATCGCGAACAAAACTCTGGTCAATTTTCAGTATGGCAACCGGTAGCTGCTTAAGATAACTAATAGAAGAGTAGCCTGTACCAAAATCATCTAACGCGAAGTTTATGCCCTGCCGCTGTAGGGTAGCCATAGTACTAATGGTTTCTTCGAGGTTGTGTATAACAATACCCTCTGTAATTTCCATCTCCAGCATTTCAGCGGAAAATTCCTCGCTGTCTAATACATCAATTACATCATCTACGAATTTTGAGGAACGGAATTGACGAGGGCTGATGTTAACGCCTAAGCGCATATCGCTGCTCCACAGCCCCATGCGTTGCCATTCTTTAACCTGACGCAGAGAGCGCTGTAGAACCCACATACCCACTTGTACAATTAAACCCGATGTTTCCAGAATAGGGATAAATTCTACCGGCGGCACCATGCCACGGGTTGGGTGGTTCCAGCGCATCAGCGCCTCTGCCCCCACAATTTTCCCCGTGTGCACGTCCACGCGCGGCTGGTAATGCAGGCTAAAGGCGTCGGTTTCCAACGCGCGGTGTAATTCACCTTCCATAACCAGTACATTTCGGGCTTTGTCGGCCATGTACTTATTGAAGAACTGAATAGCATCGCGGCCCTGCTCTTTCACCTGGTACATGGCTGTATCGGCATAACGTAACAACTCGTGAACACCGGCGTCGTCTTCGGGGTAAATCACAATACCCACGCTACAGGTCACATGAAGTTCAAGGTCGTTGTAAAAGTGCGGTTCGGATACATAGGCGCGAATGCGCTCGCCAATTTCTTCTGCACGTAATAATGCGTTAGACAGCTCTTCACCTAGGTCGGTGAGTACCACTACAAATTCATCTCCACCTAAACGCACAACTACATCATGGTCGGAGGTTATAGCCATTAGCCGCTGGGCGACATGTTTTAACACACCATCACCGGCGGGGTGGCCCAGTGAGTCGTTAATGTATTTAAACTGGTCGAGGTCGATAAATAACAGCGCACCGTAGTAATCATGCCGTGCGGATTTTCGAATTTCTTCTTCAAGCCGCTCTACAAGGTAGCTTCTGTTAGGCAAATCAGTAAGCGCATCGTGGTAGGCCATATGCTCCATTTGCGCCTGCGCCGATTTCAACTCGGTGATATCGGAGGACACCACAAGGGCTACAATTTCATCGTAAAATTCCATGGGCATAACATGGGTATGCATGCTGTGCTCTGTACCGTCGGCACCCATCCACTTTTCTTCCCAGATTTGCGCACTAATACGCGACTTTATAACCTCTGAATCCAGGTTGGTCACTTCTGCCGGGTTGGTTAAGAAGAAGGCCGAAAAATCGCCCACATGGGAACCGCGCATAGCTTCGGGTGAGGTTTGCAGAAAATCGGCGAGCGCCTTGTTGGCAAATATATAGTGGCCATCTTTATTGCGAGCACCCACCCATACAGGCAGGCTATCGATAATCTGGCGAACGTGTTCCTCACTCTTTCGAAGAACCACTTCCACGGCACGGCGTTTTGCCAAAGCCAAGTCAACGGCATCCAGTAGCTGATTACCACTGTTTACCAACTGCTTTAACTCGTCATCTCGTGTGTGGGTTGGCAAGGACAACCGCTGTTCCCCTGGGCTGCCAGGGTTAATATCTTTTATTTGGCCCGCAATTCGAATAAGCGGCTTAGTGAGCAGGTAGTGGAAAACAATGAATAGGATAGACACAATCACGAAACTGCGAATAAGGCCAATAATTATCACTACAGATGACTGTTTGTAGAAACCGCTAAAGGCCGCATCCATATCCACTTCAAAGCGAATGATACCATGATCATCGTTTTTGTCGTGATCGGGAATATACAGCGGTGAGCTGAAAGTTTTTAGGTGTTCGGAAATACGCCGCGTAACCCAGATGGTGCCACTTTCACGTGGTATCCGTTTTGACTGGGCAATTTCGTTCCCCAGCTCGTCTTCGATGGTAACGGCGACGATAAAATCGTTAACCATAATACCTTCGGCCACTTCGTTAGCCAGCATGTTGTCCAGCGTGTGAATCGCGCGCGCAGCGGGCGGCGTGGACATATCGGTGATACTGGCAATTTGATTATTCACTTCCTCGGATTGTACTTGGAAGTCCATGTAGATTTGGATGGCACTCATCAACAGACCAATTAATAGCGCGATGATGACACCCAACTTAGCGAGTCGAAATGATATGCCGTGAAAAAAGCCTTGCACTCTCTACCTATACATTATTGTAGGGCCAAATACTACCCGGCCGACGGCCTGAGTTTATCCGTAATCCCTTAATATTAGCCGGATTTTGAGTAATCATCCCAGATTCAACGCCTCAATATACTGTACTGGATCAGTAGAATCGACTTTATCATCTTTCCCCGAGCCAGCTTTAGCCGGCTCACTTCGGTCCAGCGTCAAATCCTGAAAGTTAAACAGGTCGGTATCGGCTAGCTGAGAGGGTGAAACACGCTGTAATGAGCCGAATATGGTATCTACCCGACCCGGGTACTGTGTATCCCACTCACGCAACATTTGTTTAATCGCCTGACGTTGCAGGTTATCTTGTGATCCGCAGAGGTTACAAGGAATAATGGGGTATTTACGCGCTTCGGCATAATTTGCCAAATCCTCTTCGGTGCAATAGGCCATGGGCCGAATAATGATATTGCGCTTATCGTCTGCCAACAGCTTGGGGGGCATAGATTTCAAGCGCCCACCGTAAAACATATTGAGGAATAGCGTCTCTACCATATCATCCCGGTGGTGCCCCAGGGCTATTTTGGTTGCCCCAATTTCTTCAGCAAAACCATACAAAGTGCCGCGCCGCAGACGGGAACACAGGCTGCAGGTTGTTTTCCCCTCTGGAATCATCTCCTTCACTACGCTGTATGTGTCGCGTTCAATGATATGGTATGGAACCCCAAGCCCCTGTAGATATTCCGGCAAAACATGCTCGGGGAAACCGGGCTGTTTTTGGTCAAGGTTAACCGCTATCAGCTCGAAATTAACCGGTGCAGCGCGCTGCAGGCCCATTAACAAATCCAACATGCCGAAGGAATCCTTACCCCCAGAGAGGCAAACCATTATCCGGTCGCCCTCTTCGATCATATTGTAATCGGCAATCGCCCGACCAGTATTACGGCGTAAGCGTTTTTGCAGCTTATTAAACTCGGTGCGGGATGTTGACGCAGACTGGTCCAAACAAAAACTCCTGAATCTGGAATGAACAAAAAGGCCGCTATTGTACGGAGTTTGGCCACGGCAGGGAATTGTCACCGTCAATGGCAAGGCCTTGCCGCCCATACGCCGCCAAAACGCCAACCTAGATGAAGGGGATAAATCAGCAGACCACGCACCATCGCACTTTGATGCGAATTCCCCACAGCACCGAATTACCGGCACAAGCCTTGCAATCGTCTCTCTATCAGCCATTGGGGCCGATCCCGCCGGAGTAACCGGCCATGCGATTTAATCAATAAGTTCAGCACTATGCATTTTAATCACACGTCTATCACGGCCAAAAATGCCACAAAAAAAGACTGGAAGCTCTGGGAGGCCGACATTCTCGTAGCTTGTGGCCTGAAGCACCAGTTTGTGACGGTATTTGACCCGGCAACCGGCGATACCTTACAAAGCTTTATTCATGGGTTTGACCTGCAAAGCTCTCTCTTGTTGCTGGATGGGCTTTTCCCATGGCCTCAGCAACGCCTGCGGCCCGGCGCTAGCTTCTGGATTCAGATTAAGTGTGACAGTGGCTTTTTTAATCTGGAAGTTAAACTTTTGGAAGTTGAAGGCCAAAAAGGCCATGAATTACTCACCGTTCGCGTGTGTCAAACTAACCTTACCCACAACCGACGCTGGCATCCGCGGGTGTATTTTGAACCCCGTCAGGGGCCACAGGTGGAATTACAGCTGGATAACCAACCGCTTCAAACCGCGTGGATTGCAAACCTGAGCAGTCGCGGTGCACTTTTGGAAGTATTTGGCCAAGACCTAAAAGCCAGCGTTAATCAAACCTCGCAAATTGAAGGTATATTCCGCTTTAACGACCATTTCCACCTCACGCTGAAATGCCAGGTTCGTCAGAGCCGCTTCCTGCGCACCCCATGTTGCCACACCCACATACGCCTGCAATTTAGGGTAATAAACGAAGAGCAGCAGGCTCAAATTGATACTTTTATCCATTCAATTATTACACCACCTGCTGCCTACTCTGGCTTCCAACAACCGATTTCCGGATTTGCAGCGGCCTAACAGCAGAATCGGGTAGAATGCAGCGGTTTGAACAACCGGACCGTCACCATGGCTCTTACGCAGGAACAAATTCTCGCCCTCGATAAAGCCCATATCTGGCACCCCTACTCCTCGGTAAATTCAGCGGCTGAGCTCTACGCCGTAGACCATTGCCAAGGGGTTGAAATTGTTTTGAAGGACGGCCGCAGGCTTATAGACGGTATGGCGTCTTGGTGGAGCATGATTCACGGCTATAACCACCCCGAGCTAAATCAGGCCATAAAAGACCAAGTGGATAACATGGCTCACGTGATGTTTGGTGGTCTCACCCATGAGCCCGCCGCACGGCTGGCCAAATCTTTGGTTGAGATTACACCCGTGGGCCTAGAACAGGTTTTTTTCAGCGATTCGGGCTCTGTCGCAGTCGAAATTGGCCAAAAAATGGCCATTCAATATTGGCACGCCAAAGGCCACCCGCAAAAAAATAAAATGCTAAGCCTGCGCCTGGGTTACCACGGTGATACTTTTGCCGCTATGTCGGTTTGCGACCCCGTCACCGGCATGCACCAACTATTCAACGGCGTACTTACCGAGCAGTTTTTTACCGAAGCACCCGCCTGCAAATACGGTGAGGCTTGGGACGAAAAGTATCTGCTCGATATTCGCCAGCAACTGCAACAGCACCATAAAACCCTGGCGGCCGTTATTCTCGAACCCATCGTTCAGGGCGCGGGCGCCATGCGCTTTTACTCCGCAGACTACCTAAGGCGTGTCAGCGAGCTGTGTAAGGAATACGGGGTATTGTTGATTGCCGATGAAATTGCCACGGGGTTTGGCCGGGCGGGTAAAATGTTTGCCTGTGACTTTGCCGGTATAACGCCGGATATTCTTTGCCTCGGAAAAGCCCTTACCGGCGGCTACATGACCCTCGCCGCCACCCTTTGTACTAATGAGGTTGCCGAGACCATTTGCGCAGGGGAAGCAGGCTGCTTTATGCACGGCCCTACGTTTATGGCTAATCCTCTGGCCTGTGCGGTCGCCAACAAGAGCATTGAGCTATTACTCGCCAACGACTGGCAACCACAGGTTTTATCGATGGAAACAGCTCTACGCGAAGGCTTGGCTCCTTGCACACAGCAGGCCTCAGTCGAAGACGTGCGCTGCCTTGGGGCTATTGGCGTGGTCGAAATGAAAGAGCCGGTGAATATGGCGACCATAACCCCCCTGTTTGTTGAACAAGGGGTGTGGGTGAGGCCGTTCTCAACCCGCGTGTACGTTATGCCACCCTATTGCATGGCGCCAGCGGAGCTGCAAAAGCTCACCAGCGCCATTTGCAGTGTGGTAGAGCGGCTTTGAACAGGCTAATTACGGCTTCCGTTCTGCTTTCTCATTGAACTTGGTCAACTGATCAGTAATCCCCGTCATTTTTGATTGCTCGCACCCTTTGGCGCCTATATGCTTGTCTTTGTTTTCAAATATAAACGCAAGAGTGAAACCCCATGAATAGTGTGAAGTTGGCAATATGTATCGTCCTCGCTGGTCTGGTGGCTGGCTGTGGTGGAGGTTCTGGGGATTCTCCTACGAACAATTCCAGCAGTGTTTCAAGCTCTAGTAGCTCTGTAGAATCCAGCTCAAGTAGCTCGGTAGATTCGAGTTCCAGCAGCTCATCATCCTCGAGTTCTTCATCAACTAGCATGTCATCCAGCAGCTCGTCACAATCCAGCACCGGTGGCGATCTGGTTATTGAGGAAGACGAGCAAGGTTTTTGCAACGTTGATGGCTCTATTGATACCGACAACGCCGGGTATACCGGCGCCGGCTTTGCCAACACGACCAATGCTCCCGATACCGGTATAAACTGGCGCATTACCGTCAGTGACAACGGTAACTACGACCTCACCTTCCGCTATGCAAGTACCACCGAGCGCCCCGCCGATATTCTGGTGGATGGTAATACTCAGGCCGCTGTGGATTTCCCTGCAACCGCCGACTGGGCAACCTGGTTAACCACAACCGTGACCGTGTCATTAACGCCGGGCAGTTACGATTTAAGCCTCATTGCTACGGGTGATTCTGGCCTTGCCAACATCGATTCCCTCACAATAAGGGGCTCCGCCCAAGCGGCTAACTGCGAAACTACTGTTACCACACCCACAGGGCCAATGCTTTCGCAAACCGGTAACCCCGTGTATTCACGCTTTAACAAATACACCGACTGGCATACAGGCAGTGTGTCTGGCGACGAAGCTTTTGCCGATATTTTACTCTCTTACCAATTAACCAACGGTGGCTTTCCGAAAAATCAGGAATACACCAGTATGGGTAGCGGCGGCAGTTCTAGCGGCACTATAGACAACGGTGCGACCACCGCAGAAATGACCTACCTCGCCGATATTTATCAGCGTGGCGGTCAAGAAAAATACCGGACGGCGGCTAGGGCGGCCCTCGATTTTCTACTGGAAATGCAATACAGTACAGGCGCCTTCCCCCAGTTTTATCCGTTAAAAGGTGGCTACGCTGACCACGCAACCTTTAATGACGATGCCATGTCGCGCGCATTGGTTGTTCTAGATAAAGCCAACAACAATGCTTACCCATTCGACAGTGACGTATTTACAACGGAACAAAAAGCCAAGCTGCAAAACGCCATTAACCTCGGTATAGATTACATTCTCAAATCTCAGTGGACACAAGATGGCACACTAACCGTATGGTGCGCACAACACGGTGCCTTCGACTACCAACCTAAACAAGCCCGTGCCTATGAGCTTGTATCTTTAAGCGGTAGCGAATCCGTAGAGGTGATTGCATTCTTAATGACCCAACCACAATCTACCGAAATTGAAACCGCCGTAAAAGCTGCGCTGGCGTGGTTCAGAAGCCCAAATACTTATTTAGCCGATTACACCTACGACAAGTCCGTTGAAGAAAAATTTGTCGCCAGCCCCGGCAGTAAAGTGTGGTACCGTTTTTACGACTTAGACACAAATGCTGGCTTCTTCAGTGACCGTGACAGCCGTAAGGTATACGACATAATGAATATATCCGAAGAGCGCCGCAATGGTTACAGCTGGGGCGGTGGGTACGGCGATAAAATCATCTCTTATGCAAACAGCGTTGGTTACTAACGCGTAATGCTCAGGCACCAACATATTTAAATCATCTAAAACTCAAAAAGAGGCCAACCGGCCTCTTTTTTTATACCCCTATAATCGCTTTTCTCGCGAGCACCTCTATTCGTCTATCACACGGCGAAATACTTTGCCCTCTTTCTCCATTTCCAATTCAATACCGGCAACGAGCTCTTCAAGCAACAACTCCTTTTCGTCGTTCCGCCCCAGCGACCGTAAACAAGCGTAATGAACAACGTTAACGATAGAACCACCGGCCAGTTCGTAAAGAGCCAAATAAGCTATGGGCTTATCATGGCCAATTATGCGTACACCCTCGGGCAGACAGACCGCCCATATTTTTTCACGCTCGACCACATCTGGAAAAGAAAACGGAATTACGGCGTTAAACCGGCGCAAAAAGGCATCATCCAAATTCGCCTTTAAGTTAGACGCAAGAATCACCAGACCATCAAATTGCTCCACTTTTTGTAGCAAGTAGGAAACCTCCTGGTTGGCGAAACGGTCGTGTGAATCCTTTACGCCCGTGCGTTTCCCAAACAACGCATCGGCTTCGTCAAAAAACAGTATCCAATCTCGGCTTTGAGCTTTATCAAAAAGCGTTGCCAGATTCTTTTCCGTTTCGCCAATATATTTAGATACCACCGTAGAAAGGTCTACGCGGTACACAGGCCGCTCTGTATATTTACCCAAAAGAGAAGCCGTAAGGGTTTTACCTGTGCCGGGTGGGCCGTAGAATAATGCGCGATACCCAGGCCTTAATTTGGCTGCCATTTCCCATTCGAGTAATAGCGTACTATTTTTTTCTATCCATAAACGAATTTCACTAATACGCTCGCGTACCTTATCCGACAACACAAGGTCTGACCATTCTAGCGTCGTCAAGAGTTCCTGCGCGGGAAACTCAGAGTTAAAATGCGGACTACTGATTTTACCTGTTGTGAATAATTCGACATAATCCGGGTTTAAAAGCAAACGTCCGCTAAAATAAGGGTCGCCGGATTTAGCCGGCTGCAGTAAAACAATATTGTTTACCGCAAACCAGTGATCCACCGAAAAAAGCTTTTGCACCGAAAACCGGCGGTCCAAATCGCGTCCCGCCAGTACATACAAGGCTGTTTCGCCCGTGGGCTGAAAGACCTGGTTAACATTATCCCTGCTGCCGCCGAACTCGGAAAACAATCCCTTTTCAGGAAGGTGCTCCGCATACAGGCTATCGATAAGCCCCGGCTGTACATGGGGCACTAAAGCCAGTAATAACGTTACATACTCATCAAAACTGGGCTGATATTGTTGAATAAAATTCGCAAACGCCGAACCGTCCTCAAAAAAAGCGAGCCCCGGCAATTCTTCCGCCTGTGGTCGACTGTCCTTATCGAGGTGCAAACGAATTCGCGCTACCAGTACCTGCGAAAGGTAGTTAAACGCATGGCTAAGGTTTGCAGCATTAGTGTCTGTCATCTATATACCCTAAAAACTTTACTTAAGTAGAATAAATCCCTTTTTATTCCAGCTGGTGAAATCGCTTATAGTCGCCGTACCGCCGTGTTTTTGTACTTCTTTAACCAATGCCTCATAAGACGCGAACCAACCGTTGGTATTATCGGCTTTTCGTGCGACTACAGCTTTATAGATTGCGCCAGCCTGCGCGCTAATATCGACATGATTCAGACCAACAAGTTCCTGCGCGCTGCTTAGCTCACTCAGTTTTACCGCGATAATTTTAGGGCTATCGGCGAGAAAATAGCTATCCACATTCCGTTGTATTGGGTTTACCAGCGTCCATTTTTTTGTGGTTTTATCCTCGTATTTATTATCTTTTTTATGCAAGATAGCCGCTTCAATAACAAGCGCAGAAGGCACATTATCTTCGGCATCAATAATTTTGTTGAAAATAGCCGACTGTGTAGGGTATTTTGTCGCAAGTCCGGTTTTTAACGCCTGCCCACCACTCTGACCTGAATAGTCAGGCACAACTTTATACCGTTGAGCTGCACCCGAATTAAAACCGGCTTTTACAAAGCTTTCCACCTGAGCCTCGTGCTGGTGGTTGCCCTCCCTCGAAAGCGGGGTCATATTGTACCACTCACCCGGCCCTCCCAAATTATCATTTAATAAGTGTCCACGAATGTAAAAGCTGGCGCCCTTGGATTGACGTCTCAAATTCAACACATCATATACGGCATGCTTCTTTTGTGTGGGCCCATAACCACCCTTCCACCCATCTCCACTTTTTGTCAGCATCGAAATTTCCATAAAAGTTCCGAAACCGGCAGAATTCTCTTTGGGTTTATAATTTGGCTTTCGCCATTTCTCCAGAGTTGCCCCAAAAAGGTAAGCGGTATCCTTTCCTAACGCTACCAAGAGTTCATCCAGCTTAATTTTTTTCGCCTCGGCATTCTTCTCTTTTTCGGCATCCGTCTTGCCGGCCACCTTTTTCTTACGCTCAGTATCAATTTCCGACGCGGTCACTTTTGCTGCAGCCAAGTGCGGCTTCTGCTTAGCCGTCAGGCTGGCTTCATCTACCGAACCTATAAAACTAGCATAGGGCCCTTCATCGCTGCGCATAGTAAGCTTTGCCGATGCGCCACTACCTTTTAGGAATAAAGTATGTGTTTCGCCATTTTTAGCTTTGAATTTACGCTTTACTTTCCACCATTGAATCAATTTACTTTTAATTTTTTTCGCCGCTTTTTTTCCCGACTTAAGTAGTTTTTTAGCGAACGAGACAACTTTATCGATTATTTTATCGATCACCTTATTAATGGGTGTCGTAACCTTCTTAATAATCCCCTGAATGGTTTTACCTATACCACCCAAACCGGCAAGAGAGGCCAACAAGCCAATCACCACCGGCAAGCTCTTTGCCATTGCGTTTTCGACAGCCGCTGCGGCCTTCCCCAGCACCCCACTGGCAATCGAGACTACAGCACCGTAAACCGATAGAATAAATTCTTTAATCTGCTGGAAGCGTTCTACAAAAAACATTACCAGATCGAAAAGTAATTTCAATATTTTCACCAAGGCCCCAGCAGGGTTGAGCAGACCGAGTAGCCAAGTTACCGCCTCTTTAATAACGGTAGTGATAACAAAGTTTCGAATTGCACTCATAACCATCTCTTTGAGATTGGCCATGCTTTTCTTTACCATTTCCCACAGTGCGATCGGCCCTTTAGTCACCAAGAGATGTATGATCTTAACGCCCTTCTCTATGGCACCAATTACTTTTTCGGCTTTTGGGTAACGTTTAATTATGCGGGCCTTTATATTGGCATAGGTCAACCCCAATATTTGCATAACCAAATTAAAAATACCCTTAACATCAAATTTTTCAGGCAGGGTTATATTGGCCTCAGACAGCGTTCCCGTAAGCCAACCAATGAGACCTTTTATTAGGTGCTGCTTAATGTTTTTAACAAACCCTCTTACGCCCATCCCTATGGCAGTAACAAGGTTATTAAAGAACTTACCCGGGCTTTTAAGAATAGAAATCAACTTTTTTCCGGCGCGATCAAAGAAGTCAAATATAGGCTTTGAGTCAATTCCGGCTATGTCGCAACCCGCTCGAATGGCAATTTTGAGTGCCTCTAGAAAATCGCCCGTAAGCACCGCGCCAACAATCTGTACTGCGGCCTTTAACGCTGCTTGAAATACCGACAATATTTTATCCAACGCCGCTGTCAGAACTTTGGCAACGGCTTCCACGGCAGCAATAGCACCATCAGCGACCATATTCACCCCGGCAATGGCCACATCCACTACACTGTCGATTGCCGAATTAATGGCGGCCGCAATACCGGGGAAATGCTCACCCAGGTATTTATTCACCTTATCTTTGGCCCAGTCGCGGAATTTGTTGAGTTTGTCCACCACATAGTTTCGCGCCGCGTTAATGGCGCTAATGGCAAGATTCTTTGCCTTATCAATAAGTGTTTTTACGGCTGATCGAACAGCAGTAAAAACTTTATCTATCGCCGCTGTAATGGCCTTAACAGCGCTCTTAATCGCGTTTTTTGCTCTATCCCACCAGCTTTGATTCTTCTGCTCACGCTCGAGTTTCTCTTTCTTCTCCTGCGCTTCTTTTTCGCCCGCTAGTTTTTTGGCTTCGGCCTGCTTTTCACCTTTTTTGAGTTCGTCGTCTGCTTTCTTTTCAGACGTTTTAACTTTACTTTGTATTTCCTTTTTATTGTCGGCCTGACGTTTTCCCGCGTCTTGCTCGAAGGTATTTACGCCTGCGTAGGCCTTGTTAATACCCTCTTTTTGCTTTTCAGCAACGGATTTGCGGTTATCGATAACCAACTTCTTCTGGTCTGCGTCGGCTTGATCGTTGAGTTTTCTATTTTTTGCTTCGGCATCTGAAACAGCTTGAGATTTATCATGCGTTTTCTTGTCAGCTGCCTGACGAGAATCCTGATCGGCTTTAGAAAGGTTCTTCGCCATGCCTTTAGTAAGCTGCTCATCAGCTTTGTCGCGAACAGTTTGTGGGAGCGCCGCCTCGGCATAGTCTTTGGCATCGTTCGCCTGAGTTGTTTCTACGGCTGGGGTTTCTACTTTCGTAAGTATTACAGGCTTCGTTTGCTGCACTGATTTTGCTTGTATGTTCGACTGACCAGGGTGTGACTTCAATTTGCCCGTTAGGTCGTCACGCTTACCACGTAACTTATTCCCGGCATCCTCGCGCTGTTCGGCCATACGCGAAGGGTCTGAACCACCTTCAAGAGCTACTTTTTGACGCGGTCCGGCACTGGTATTAAGGTTGGAGTCGCGGGTTTTAACCGCATTCATAAAGCGCTTTATATTGGCTTTTAGCCAATCTAGAAAGCTACCGCTTTGGCTTTGCTTTTCCAGTTCTTTTTCGCTTTGGCTATTGGAAGGCGCAGCACCGTGATTTATGTGGGGGTCAGCATTTAAGGCCTGCGGACTGGTGTCTTTTTTTGCATCCTTAATATCTGCACTTTCGGGTGATAGTTGGTCCGCCGTTGTAATGCCTGCCGTGACATTCCCGGCAAGGTTTACCTGCAATTTTGGCGCACCTTTGGCTTCCTCTGCCTGCTCACTCTTAAGCTTGCCCGTAACTGCCCCACCAAGTTTATGGCCCTCCAGCGCAATTTGCGAAGGTTTGGCCGTTGCCGTGGTGGATACAGCTTTGTCTGAACTACCTTTGAGGTCCAGTGATTCAATTTTGGCTGCTGGTTCCATTGCCGGGGCAGCGGGAATATCGGGTAGCTCTAGGGTTACCTCTTTGTCTGCTGGTTTTTCCAGTTCTTGCGAAGCTGTACTTAGGTCACCGTCCGCAGCGATCTCCGCGTCACTTTTTACTGAAGAAGAGTCTTTACCCGCCGGGGTCGCAGTATTACCCTGAACAGGTTCACTCTGATCCGCGGTGTTTTTTTCGGCTGTCACGGCTAAATCGGGTGCGAGCCCCGTACTAACAAGGGGTTTTTCCGGAAGGCTTAATTTTGCAGTAGGGTCAAAAAAACCGAGCCACTGTTTGGGTGAATGCCACTGCTCCTGAATTTGGCCACCTAAATTGTCTGCACCAGCGGTATTGCCATTTATAGTCGCTATTTGTACTTGACCATTTTCGGTTTTTACCCCGGATACAATAGCAAAATGCTGAAAAGCCGCCCTGTAGGCTATATCCCCTTTGCGCGGCATATCGCCTTTTGGCCGAACCTTTAAAAAAGCCATTGCAGACTGCCCCAACTTCCAGTCCGGTATGGGTATGCCGGCACTCTTTAAAGACCACCAAACAAAAATACCGCACCAGCTGGGTAGCGCGTCTTTGTTTTTACCGTCTGGCCCCGCCAACATTACCGGTTGCTGGATAACACTCTCACTTAGGGGATGTTGCCCGCCGAAAGCAACATTAAAAAACTCCTGTAGAAACTTCCAACCTACCCTATTCCCATCTTCATCCGTTTGTTTTGCGTTAACTGACCCAATACGGCTACGCGCGAAATTCACAGCATCAAGTAGTTCGGGCCGTACAAGATAATTTTCATCCTGCTCTTTGCGCTGAGGCTCGACTGCCTGCACTGAAGACTGTTTTTGTTGTAACGTATGGGTCAGTTCATGAGCAAGTAGATGCTCGCCGTTGCGATTATGGGGTGAGAATTCTTGTTGATTGAAATAAATATGTTCGCCATGGGTAAGCGCCCTTGCCCCAAGCGCCTTATTTAAGAGTACCGCCGCGTCATCGGTATGAATGCGCACACCGCTAAAATCCGCCTCGAACGCTCGCTCCATTTTTCCACGTACAGCTGAACTTAAAGGTGAACCCTGTTTTGAGAAAGCTGCCGAGCTACCCACACCCGTAGCCGCTTCTGTATTGGCCGACTTCGCTTGTACATTGGCTTGTACATTGGCTTGTACATTGGCTTGTACATTGGCTTGTACATTGGCCTGTACATTGGCTTGCTCTGCCCCGTCGCTTTCTTTGAAAGACGCTTCGGTATTCACCTTCGCCTGCAGCGCTTTATCATCTTGGGTGGGTACAACTATTTGCTCCTTTGCCTGTAGCTCCAAATTGCTGGGTTCAGGGTCATCACTATCCAACTCTGGCGATAGCTTCGCTCCCTGTTCACCTTTGGCCTGCAGTTCAGTTTTTTCTTCCAGCTCCGGCGATACACTGTTTTCAGCCTGTTTGGTGGCTTGGTTTTTCTTTTGCGTTTTTTCAGCTTGGGGGTTTTCTAAAGCCAAACCCGTACTAATAGCTGTCTCCCCCGACACAACTCTATCGGCAACACGATCGGCTTGAAGCTCGCACCTGTCGTTTGACCGACCTAATTTAATGGCTGGCTGTAGTCCTAGCACATGCCGAGAAGTCTCCGCTAACGATGGCGTACACGCACCGGCCTGTACTGGTTGAGATTGACTGCTTGAGCGAGAGTGGTGGCTGCTACTCGACGGTATAACCTGAGAATGCTTGGTTTTCATTGGGCCTCCCAGCTTACATATAGCGGCTGCTTTAACCATGGCAAAACAACCAACTCAAAACCCCAGGGTAATTGCTTCAATAAGATGTCGACCGACCGTTGTTCAACATACAGTATGTACCCGGTTTCCTGAACTTTTAAGCTACCACTGCGCTGAAAGAAGGTTTCGCGCAGCCCCTCTATCGACGTGTTTTTTAATGCCGCCCAATGCCCAATAACCGCCTCCAGCATGGTAGTAATTTCGCTTTGTACGCTTAACGGGAGGTGTAGCTTACGTGGCAGGGGTTTCGATAGCGGCCAACCTACGAGCCATTTATGAAATAGTAGGCAAGATTCATCGGCCTCGGTAGAGCCTGTAGCGGCGAATTGTAGGGCCGCTATTGCGGCAAGCTGGTTAGCTTCTGTTTTAAATTCATTATTATGGAGGCAACCCATTGAATCAAAGAGGCTTTGTAAAAAGGGATGAAGCAATACAACTCCGGCCTGCTGAACAATAAAACCCGTAGCCGCTGCATCAGCCTCCTTTAACATTTCTTTGGTATTTGAATCGTCTGCTACCAATTTACCACCGGCGTGAATAACCGTATCGACAAACTGAGTAATACTCAGCCCAGCTATGGGTAAATTAAGATCTAATAATGCATTTTTCACTGGCTGGCTATTCAACCCAACCCCACCAACGTGCAGTACACCCGTCCACAACCGCCAGAATAATGCACAAAGCTCGGCACTTTGCATGTTAAGGGTTATTGCGAACCCATTTGGTATGGGCTCTGATTCAGGCAAACACGCGGCAACTCGAACCAAGAAGGCTTCACTATGTTGGTACAAAAACCTTAGCCAAACTACCTTACTGCGCCGATAGCGTATTAATAATTTGATTAGGGCATCCACATTTTGTGAATCCTGCAGGAACCAGCTTTCAATTTCGATGACGGATGAATGAGCGCTAGCGAATGGCCATTGCCCAAACTGGAGAAACTGGCAGTAATCAGCTAGCCCTTGAGTTTTCCGGCTAATGACAGGCCCAGTGTTTGTCGCTACCACCGACAAACACTGGGCCCTTAATTGCGGATATACTTGTATTTCAAGCTTACTAAGAAGCTCAGCATCTGAAAGATTTTCCGAAAGCTGCCCAATATTCACGTTCAGCTGTGCAACATCGATTAGACGTTCGGGAGGAATACGATTGTCAGCCTGCCATTGACTAAGAGTTTGATCCAATAACGGCGTAAAACGAAATTCGAACCAGCGCTGCCACTCCTGGCGCACGCGAGGTTCGACGTTCTCCGAAGCGGTTTTTAAACGGAAATTGGCGCTGCGAACATGATGCACATTTTAACCGATATATTAATCCAGCATGAGTTTTCGCCGATTTACTGGCGTATTGTTTTGCCCTTACCCCTAGACTTATCTAGCGTAACGACTATATCTTTTAAAACGGTTTTACCAATTTGCACTTCCTGTTCCTGTGTAACGTAACCAGGAGCCGACGCTGTGATGTTATAAACCCCGGGTTTCACTTTAAAAAGAAATGATCCACGCGTTACTCTCACTTTTACGGCTTTATTATCACGATCAAGTACCGATAACGTCGCATCGACCAAGGGGACTCGCGATTTTCGCACAAGGGCTTCGAGTGCACCTTTAGCTGCTGCTGCCACTATCTTTCCACTAACACTCACACTGACAGCCTCTGCCTGCTCAGGTGGCACATTCGGTGCTGTTGCCAACTCTAGATCGGAGCAATCGCTATCACAACAGAAAGTGGGTAAACAGAAATCGGCAACGACTACCATGTCGTTAAGCGGATCGTCTTGATCCGCCGCTTTACTAACGTCAAGCAGCTCAAAAGCATTATTTGCTAGCGCAAATTGCGGGTTTTCGGAGGCCATCTCTCCAACAACGTCCTTATCAACATTCACATTTTCGTTAGCCATTACACTTTCGCTTAAGGCCATAATCGCCGAGCGATCATTCCGACTGGCTTCTACAAGACTAGCCAGCCGTGCCTCAACCGCAGGCGAAACCCGCTCTTCGGCAAGAATCGTCTCGGCACGCAACATTATTTCAGCATTCGCAGTGACAAAGGCCTTAGCGTCGTCGTTGGCAAGCGCCGCTGCCAGAGCAGGAGCAACCGCTTGCTCTGACTCTTCAATGGGAGGCGTATATTTTTCCAATAAAGTTTTATGGGTATACGCCAGAACCAAGGTGCCACCTTTAGGCACCCCGCATAAATGCTCTAAGCCAGGATGCTTACGCGCATAGCCATCGAATATAAATTCTTCAAAAATGTTTTTAATACGCTTACCGAATTCTTCTTGCATATTAGTAAGCAAGGCGCTTTTACCCAAATTACCGAGCAACCCCATTTGACTGTTAACACCCGTAAGTACAGCTTGAACCTCTGGATTATTTTGGGCGTTCGCATGCTGGTTGAGTTCTTTGTGGGCACTGCTCAGCTCTTCAATTTGTGCATGAAAGTCATCAAATTCAAATTGAGCGATACTTTCAACGGATACTTGCGCCATTAATTTTTCAGATTGCTGCATCATTCTGGCGGAATGGTAGACTTCTTGTAACTGCTCATCGTCCGCGTCATCACCCACCACACTGCGCACGCGTTCAAACAAACTCTCAGAAGCTTGTTTTTTCGACAACTGATACACCTGCGCAATAGCCCCATTGGGGTCGTCGTCTTCATCAAGTGCATCTATTAGATCCAAGGCGCCTAGATTACCGGCACGCACCTGATTTAAATAAAACTGCCCAACGTTATTTGCCTGCATCATTTCGTCGGCAGCTAATTGAAGTGCTATGACATCATTCCCCTCCATAGCCGCTCGCAGCGCACTTTCGTCAACGCTGAAACGTTTGAGCTCGGGACCAACCATCGACAGCGCTTGGTTTTCCGATGGCCGCAAACGCGCCAGCAGGTATACCAACGTTAGTAATAGCTGAAACACTACAGCTAAGAGAAGCAAAAAGATCACATCCATATCACCCAGCTTGCATTTAAACAACCTGAGCAAAGTGCGATCTTTAAGTAACAGTGCCAACAGGGAAGCTTTAGAAAACTGGTTATTGCCCGCCTGTACCGGTATGAAAACCGGTTCAATCGCAAAGCTAAGACCCAATTGCTGCTTTTGCAGGCGCAGCTCTGCAATTAACTGCCCTAACGGTTTACCGCTAACACCTTCTACACGATAAAAATCGTGCTCCAATGGCACACGCATAAGTGGATGCGGGTTACTCGAACTTACGTCGTACCCCGGCACCAATGGTAACTTGCCTTTACGTGTAAACTCGGGGTTCCAGTTACGATGAAGATCATCGGCTGGATTGAGCTCCAAGTAATAGGGGATAGCCTTACCCGATAATGCACCACCCACTTGGCTCGGCAATATTTTCAACGCCTTCGTCGATAAGCTATTGGTACGATATCGCTTTAAGAGTAACCAAGTACGGTAATACAAATCTTGCATACGTAGCGCAAGAGGTTTCTGCCCATCCATTTGTGGACATGGGTAAAAAGGATGACGTAATTCAGCGGCCGTCGGTTTCGCTCCTACATTGAAGTTAATGCTCGCAAACGTTCTATTACCCGGTTGTTGCGCCACTTTTTCTGTTTCTGCCTTTCCTAAGAATACATGGTAGGGAAAGCGCTGAGGGTTGGGACAACAGAGCGCATTGTATTCATACGCAACCTCAAGAAATTCATTGTAGGAAGCGGCCACATCCTGTAACAAATCGTAATGATGTAAATTAAGAAATAAGTCCCGTGCATTTTGTGGTTGTGTATTAAACAATGTTTCCATACCCGCCCAAGGGTCCGTAGGGAAGGTTTCATGGGGAAAGCGCTCGCGCAAAATCCAACCATACACATCGAAACTGGCCTGCAGCTGTGCACGTAACCTTTGCCAAGCACTTGCGGCAATACTTTGTACTTTAGTATGTACCTGCTCTAAACTCTCGAGTCCACCACTGGCGACAACCAGCTTTTCAACCGCTTGAGGCAGTAAATGATTATGTAACACCTGCCAGTTTTGGTCGAAAGGCCGTAATTCTGTACTGGCATCGGTTTCCCCTTGCCATAGCGTTCGCGCATCGTTTTCATGCACTAACAAGGTTCGTAGCGTAAATTGATAGCGGGCGCCCTTATCTGCACAACTGTTTACATCACAGTTTTTAAGCGACTGAACTTTTGCTTCCAGTAACAACATCACTACTTTATCGCCGAGGAAACTTGCACTCAACGTTTGTACCGAAGGACCTTCAGCATCCGCTTCAAACTCAGACGTGAGCAGTTCCCACATGGGTACATTGGCATCGGGGAGTAACTCTGGAACTTCAATAGCGTCTACAGCGTTGTCGTTTTCCACCGAAGCTGATACCGGTAAGTTGTACTCACGACACTGGGTGTAGCTTTGATTGCCGTCCTGAGTTAATAAATAACCATTAGACGTAACGGCAACACCGCCGCTAACGCTAACCTGGTTGCCCTCCCTCAGAGGTTCAAGCCCACAAACAATGCCAATACCAAATAGCTTGTGTCGACTCTGCTGAACCTGCTCATTCAACCAAGCAGACATCTGATTGAGATGTGCATTAGTAAGCACCTGGCCACTTTCAAATACGGGATAAAAAGTTTGCATTTCCTTTCCAGCCTTAATTAATTATGCGTTTGGCATTTCTTTTTGGCGGCTACTAACGGTCTTTCCACAACTACTTACCGGCGCTACCCGAGGATTGCCCGATAGCGTTTTAAAACACACCAAGGTTGGTACTTCCCAGCCGCACAGGCGTGCCGCTATCATCATCTTCACAATCATGCAGTGTCGCAGTTGGGTAAATGCTTTTTAACTGTTCAAGTATTACCAACAACTGATTTTGAGCCGCTGCCAGCAGGTTGCTATTAAATTCTTCGTTACGCAGAGCTTGTAACCAGGTTTTCAACGCCTTCTCCACTTCAACCATCTGCAGATGATCAACCCAACATATTTTTAGGTGAACATGAGCCGGAGCTTGTTCGCGAATCAAATTCTCAAAAAAATTCCGAAAAGCAAGGTTTTGGAAACGTGTTGGCCAATAGGGCAATACTACCGAAGCTCTAAAAGAATAAGGATCTTCATCGGTGCAAGCCCCATGATCCTGATTGATGCAGATGTCTGGTAACGTCGAACTAGCATTGCGAGGGCGCAATAAAATGTGTTCGATTAGATACATACCCTCACTATCACAGGCTTCGCTCAACAGTACTTGGAAATAACGTGCAACAACCTCTTCTATTGCGTGGACGGCATCATTCGCGGTATCGAACATCACATCATGGATAAGCTCTACCCCACCAAAAACCAATGTAAAGAATACCGCCCCGGCACCGCCACTAGCATCAATAGTATAATTTTTTGGGTTTTTAACCCCGGAAAAAACAGCCCGCGCCTTTGCTACAGCCTGCTGCCTCGTGGCAAATATTTCTTTCGACTTAAATAGAATGTTCTGCTCTGAGTCTTTTATCTCAACACGGTAATCCCTTCCGTATTCTCGTGTATCGAAAATAATGTTCAATGGATGTTGAGGTAAACTTTCATCTGCAAGCGTTTCTTCACTTGCCTCCAATAACACTTCACCAATGCGCGTACGCACTTTATCAATATCGACGTTTAACGCATTTTCCTGGCTGTAGCGTTTATCGTGCTCCAATGACAATTCACCGACTACTATCCGCCAGATAGATTTGTCTTCGTCATTAACGTCGACAACAAAAGCGCTTTCCTCTGAAATTGACGGATATAGTAGTCGTGCAGTGTCCATTGCGAGCTCCCGGCTGGAAAAAAGCTCTACCGACTTAAATAACAGCCTGTTCGCGGCATCCTTGATTTCAACACGGTAGTCATCACCCACTCGGCGGGTATCCATAAGCGTACTAAAAAAAGCGGTGCAAGATAGGTTCCGGCGACTGTAGTCATCAAAGCCGGCTAGGCGGCCTGCTCGCTTTTCTAACCCTGAAACATTATGACTATTCCATACCTCACCCGGCGAGTCTGGCTTGTAATTAAACGCCTTATTTCGTTCCCGACTAAGTACGGGCTGCTGCCGCAAAAAATCAATTTTGTCGGCCATGAGTTCCTCAGATGTTTTTAAAGATCGCCCTCCTTGCTGCATCATTAACATGACATAGTCAGTGAATTTTTCTGAAAACCTTGCCAACAAATGATCCAATAAACGATGACGACGCTCAAAAAAAGCTTCTCTATCTTCACGTAAACTTGCGCGCTCCGCAGCATTCGAAAATAGCGCAGCATCCTGATAAAATTCATCCGCAAAAGTACCGCGCGAAGGCGCGATACCCGTGAGAAACTGACTGAAATAACTTTGCCCTAGATCCGACTCTATAGAATAAAGCTGTGGCAAATGAGCGAGCTGAGCAAGATAGTCGGCCAGTACCTGCTCAAAGACCATCAAATAACCCTTAAATTGGCGAGCTTGTGTTACCCGCTGGTGGTCGGCACTGGCTTCCAAGCCCGCCTCACCAATTTGGTAAGTCTGTGGAAAATCGTGCTGTACCGGGTAATGGCTCAGCGTGTTCCGGTAACGACCGGCGGGCACCGTCAGGCTTTCTTCAAGATTGCCATAGGCCTGCTTGCTAGCCAGCGCCCGCAAATGCCGCAGAGTAGCTTCGAACTCATCGGTTCTGGCAACAAAAGGCACTCCCTGCTTAAAAAATAGAATATTGGAGTTAGCAATGCTGAGTACAGGCTGGTGGCCGCTACTAACAGCAAGGCACCAGGGCTGAGCATCACCCATTGGCTGCCCAGCAGCGGAATATTTGCGTAAAGAAAGCGATTTAATATTTACAACATGCTCAATATCCATTAGCTCATTAATGATATCTGAGCTATGAATTATTGACCGTAACTCGGCCGCCTGTAAGTCTTCATCTAATATGAAACCGGGCTTATCAAAAACACGATCGCCATCGTGAATCAATTCATGATTTATGTACGGCCCGTTAAAAATGGTTTCTGCGGCTAAGCCTTTACTCAATAATTCACTCAACGCGTAAAAGGGTACGGGTGGATTCAGGTATTGCTCAATGGCAAAATACACCTGCGCTTGCACCTCCTCCAAATCGGCTTCTGGGCTGACCTCAATATCACTGCATACCGCCACATAGTCTGCAGCAACCGTTACTACAGCAGCAAAATCTTCACAAAGGTTGCGATTGTCCTGTAGCACAGCAACCGCTTTTCCTGTCCGCCGCTGAATCTCAGCCTGTTTGGCGGCGAAAGCTAAAAGAGGTGAGAACGAGGGCGAAGACAGCATTGCAACCCAATCGCTCTCGGCTATTTCTAGCGAGCCTAATTCTGCGAGTTGTACAACAACTTCAGGAAAGATCTCCTCCTCATAGGTAACACGAATATTGGCCGAGCGATTGGTGAATTGCTGTACCTCAATCGTCAAATCATTTAGTAGGTTATCAATGCTCCCCAGCCTGCCCCAGGCATTACTGTTAGAAACAGTATTTTCAGCGAACAACACTTGCCCTCGCTTACCTGAGAAACTGCCACCACGAAAATTTAGCGGCAACGCGGTTTCATTCATACTGCCCCACTCAACGTGTGGCTCAAACTCCAACCATACGTCGTACAAACCGGTCACTATAATCGGTATATTGCTACCGCTTTCTGCATTAAGCGTAGAGAAACTTAATGATCCAGCTAATGTGTCGACATAAACAGGTACTTCTGAACTAGGTGCTTCCAATCGCGGTTGCAACCAGGCGTTGCGAATGCCTTCTATTTTAAGTAGTAATTTTCGGTAGTCGAGAGGCGTTAATGGAGTGCTGGTTAATACATCTTGAGCGGGAAAAAAACTGGATTTTTCTGGTTCAGAAATAAACCCTGTTTGCCCGCTAAGGAGATCTGCGGTAGGGAATTCTGTACGATAGCCCAAATCTGTGATGGCATAGCACAAAAGCTCAAGGGTAGTAATGCCGGGGTCATGAAGGTTGTGATCTGTCCACAATGCACCGCTTAACTGACGGATAGTTTCTATACCCTGTTCACGCAGGGTGTCGAAATTTTGTGCGGTGTTTAAAACCTTGTTTCGCACCAGGGTTTGCCCACTCATGCCACCACCTCGGAAATTTCAACAATATCGTGCTGCGCATATGAGACCAAAATCGAACCCGCCGTAGATGTTCTAATAACGTCGGTATCCTGCCGCTTCCAGCCTTCGCTTGTATCTTCAATGTCGCGACGGTGGAACATTTCCACATCTTTAATAAAGTTAACGTAAGGTCGTTCTTCTATAAAATTGACAAGCGTCGATTTATACCAACTTCCGTTAAAATCTAATTCGGCATTGTGGTTGTAAGCCCAAGGCATCAGGTATTGATTAATCTCGCTGTTCAGCAACTTTAAATAATATCCGGTATCGAGAATGTGTACATGAAACGCCACCCAAAACTTAAGCTGCACCTCTTCTATTTTTGGGTTTTGTACTTCCAAACGCACAAATGGAGAAATACGTGCACGTAAAAAGGTGTTGATATCGGCCAACGTTTTGGTTGTTGTGTAGGGCCGATGAGGGTCGCTCGCAGAGTCGGCCTCTAACTTAGGAATAGGGATAACCAGCACCGCACCCGGGTGTAAGCCGTTTTCTGCTAGCACGCGTTTGTTTCCATCACGACACAAAGCGGTATGATTTAAACAACGCACTTTATAAACCTGCGGAAACCGTTGCAAAATCAGGTGTTCATAATCCCAAATTGTTACGGCCCTGTCTTTATGCCGTAATCGCTCACTCACGCGTAAATTAAAGGTGCTGTTATCTTCTTCTGGTTTACCGTCAACTGAAGGTAATGGTTGCGAGATACTTTTTATGGCTGTATCAGGTGTAACCAGGCGTGATATGGCATTTACGGGCAGTGGCGTAGCAAGCATATTATTAGCGTTATTATTATCTACCCAGCTAACCGATACACCCTGAGTATAAATACCCGTAAGCTTCGCTACTGCATCCGCATCGCTTGCAACAGAAAGCTTTAACCAATGAAGACCCGTGGGCAAAATAGCGTGTCGGGTGTCGGCGTCTATAGGCAACTCAAACGCAATGATACCGGAGCCCGCGAGAGCCGCGCTGCTATCGGCGATGTTCACTGTCGGGACCTCAATCCAGCTGTCGCCAGAAAGATAGTGCCACTGAAGGCTAGCCGGGTTTTTAAGCGGGTTTGCACTGCCCTCCACGGCCGAAAACAGCAACGATATTGATTGCGGAGGCTCAGCATTTTCCAAGCCAACATACAACTCTGCCTTCTCGTTAAGTGGGGGAAGAATACTATTATTAGTGGCAGCCGTTGCTAACGCGCCAAAGGGGTAATGATGAATAAATTGGCTAGGCCTGCCACTTTGGGTTTTATAGTTAAGGGTTAGCTCTGAAATAACCGGCGTATAAGGCTCTTTCGGAATGCCATTGTCATAATTCACCGAAGCATCTTGCGCAATTCCCGTTACTCCCGGTGCTTTTGCCATTACCGATAACGCATACTCCTTGGCGTATTGACGGTGGCCTAGTGCGTCCAGTAACTTAAAGCGCACAAACCCGGTTGAGCTAGAGGCCTTGCGTTGCTCGTCTAAGCTATCGAATGGCGTACTGGCGTTATCCACGGGAAGACTAATGCCAGCCCCCAGCAGCCCCAGGTTGACCAGCAATGTGTAGAATTCGTCATCTTCAAATAGCGAATCGAGTGTTTTTCCTGCAAGCAGAAGAAACAAAAGTGCAATTCCCAATAGCCCGTGAGCCTCTTCGTCCGTGGCGTGTACAAAAAAGGGAACCCGGTTCGCCTCCGTCTTCTTTTCCCATTTACCTTTTGTGAGCCACTCCACTTCGGTCCGGACAAAATATGCGAATTGCTCGCGACTGTAATGGGAGGTCCAACCGAACTTTTCCTGCCATTTTGGACGAAGCTCGATTGTTAATAGGGGCTTACTGAACAGTTCTTTGCCACCGACAATAAAATGATTGTTTTCTTTCGGTATAGGGCCAAAGGGCATAAATGGTTTTGCCGGGTCTAATGGACCATTATCATTACTTAGGCTGTAATTTCGACTGCTCCGAACTTCGGTTACCAATAAGCACTCGACAAATCGAAAATTTAACCACTCCTTAAAATTGCCGGCCTCTGGCTTTAACCATACGCGCAAAAGGGGAAGCGACGCATTAAAAGTGTAACCATGAATATCGGCACTATAGGGCGTTACGGCAGGCTGCCCACCATTCAGTGTTATGGTAAGCACCAAACTATTTCCAGATCGCGCAACGGTCAGCTGATTACTATCAAGCTGCAGCCATTCCTCTTCTGTAGTGAGGGCCGCAGCCAGACAATT
The DNA here is from genome assembly GCF_014218805.1 of Teredinibacter franksiae. Taxonomy (NCBI): domain Bacteria; kingdom Pseudomonadati; phylum Pseudomonadota; class Gammaproteobacteria; order Cellvibrionales; family Cellvibrionaceae; genus Teredinibacter; species Teredinibacter franksiae. The sequence continues at coordinate 832,095 of NZ_JACJUV010000001.1, forward strand.
CTGTATTCGTGTAGGAAAACCGGTCACCCCAGCAAAGCTAAGCGTGATGATTCTGTCACCATCCGACAGGCGCAATTTTTCGTCAGCGACGGCAAAACCCAGCGCTGCCAGGCTATTACTGTGAACAGGGCCAAAGGGCAACCAGGAGGGATCGTGCTTATCAAGCTTTTCGCCTTGACCATCGCTACTGTTGGTCACATCAGCTGTATATGCGCTGCTCTCGGTAGCAAGTTCATGATGATAAAAACTTTTTAACTGTGCAATTTTCGCTTGGTTAAAAACGGTATCATTTTCTAGCTCGTATATACGTTTCGTTCCATTATCATCTTTACCTGCATCAAAACGAGTACCGGCCTGCAATAGATATTCATTATGCTGACGCGCCAACTCCACTACCAGCGCTATGCGATCACCCTGTTTTGGCTGGTTTTTTAACTGAAGTACATCACGGTAATAGAATTCAAGATGACGGTCGGTAAACTGATTCAGTAATTGCTGTGGGTGGCGGTAGAGTTTTAGGAAAGTTAACCAAAGCCCATAAGAAGGCTCATGGTCATTACGCTGTAGAGATTCTTCCAACGCCGTACTGGCGATATCGATTACGAACTGTGTGGCACTTAAAAGATGTTCGACCGTGTTAATCAGTAAATTATAATTAAGCGCATCTTCGATTTGCTCTGCCACATTACTCGAAGCTTCAAAGGGCGCTGTATTGGCAGCCGTACTCACCAAAACGCCTGCATCCAAGCCGTCGAATTGATCAAATACTTGCTCCAACATCTGGGTACACGTTAATGCGGTTAACCGTTGTTGTATTTTTTCGGGGATAAGCGGTTGATCAAGGCCACTACTGGCATCCAAGTTTAGCAGCGTAGTATCAATTGCCGTATCGCCATAACCCGCCAGCTCCTGAATAGCCCCTAGATAGAAACTCAGTAATTGCCCCAACTCGCCTTCCAACTCCCTTGCCGCCCATTGCTCCATTTGGCGTAATAACGGTTCCCCAGGCGTAATGCGTTCTTTGCTGGTACTAATCTCGGTGAGCAACAGTAACGGAAGCTGCAGTAAAAGCGCAAAGTGCTCACGTAATAATTGTTCATCGGAGGCGCTTTTTAAATAATTTATCAGCTCGTCTTTAAAAGCTACAAATGGTTTTAACGGCGAGCTGGCAAGTGTTGCCAAATTAACGCTAATGTCTTGCTCAAAGAACGGCTGCCAATTGGCTTCTACGGGCGCACCCTCACCGTAAAATTTAATATTGGCCATGTAACGCCGGGCGAATAAAATAAAATCAGCTAGGCTCCGCTCATCGGCAACGAAATAGTCCGTTGCCAGGGCAGGAAGCTGGCGAGAGCTACGGTCTGTGCCACTACGCACCAACGGGTTTTTACGCTGACAGGGGTGGCTCATATTCCGCTCCCCTCATTAAGGTAAAACGGGTGCACAAAGTTATAGCGTGAGTTGGTGCCACGAACGGTGTATTCAATCTGTATACGCAACGTACCCAACTCAGAGGTGGTATCAAACGTTATTGGTTCGGCATCTATTCTGGGTTCGTGATAAAGAATAGCGGTTTCGAGCATGTTGCGAATATACGCAAGGTTACCGGTATTTAATGAATCGAACACCATGCTGTGCAAGCTGCACCCGAATTTGGGTTGCATAACTCGCTCCCCGAGCGCCGTATTAAAAATAATATGCAGGCTATTATTAATATCTTCATGCCCGGTAGTCATTTTTATACCATGGCTTGTACCGTCGAACTCCGGTGGAAAGCTCCAGCCTCGGCCGATAATATCATCCTGTAGTGCCATGCCTAGCCTCCAATGAGTACCGTTGGTTCTCCGACAACAATAGTGCCGCCATGGGCGGTTGAATCTCCCATTCGCGCTGCAGGCATTCCACCAATTAACACCGTTGACGAACCCGCAACAATGGAATCCGTTGGGCCAGAGCACAAAGCACTATCGCCAACACGGGCTGCGGGCATGCCCGCAATAAGTACTGTCGGCTCCCCAGCGGGAAGAATGGGGCCGCCAACGTGGGGCACCGGCCCAGGGCTCGTCATTGGGCATACATGCATATCGTTCACTCGTGCAGCGGGAGGCATTTTCTAACCTTATTAATTAATTTGAACTAGTGAGCCATTCACTTTGGTTACAGCACCACCTTCGAGCGAGGCATTGGCGCCTGCTTTTAAATCTAAGTTTGCGCTAGATTCTATGGCCACATTTGTACCCTTAATACTCACATCTTGCGCCGCTTCAATAGTGACATTGGCAGAGGACTGCAAAGCAATACCATCACTATTCAACGTGCAGCTATTGTCGTTCTGATCTTTAATAACAATACTGCCGTCATCTTCACTGATCACGATGGCATTACCTCCAGGGGTTTCCATGGTAAGACTTACGACATCGTCGTTAAAAACCAAACGCATACCTGAGCGAGTTATCCAGCCTTTTTCGTTATTGTCGTCGTTATCCGCCGCTATAGGTGCAGGCCGTGCGCTGCTGTATAAACCACCCAACACAATAGGCTGAGACGCATCGCCATCGGCAAAAGTAAGGACTACTTCGTCATCAATTTCCGGGCGAAATACACTACCCCTTTGATCGCCAGCATCTTGGCATACAAGCCGCGACCATACGCCAGAATGGTCTTCACCAAGAATAGGTATTTTGACCTGTATACGTTCCTCACCGTCTGGATCGTTGGCTAGCGCAACCACCTTACCAATGTGGACGCCCTGAGCTTGCTGTTCCCAAGCAGTATTACCACCCGCGGAACCTTGCACCTGCTCCATATGCCATTGGGGTTTTATACCCACTTGTATTGTGGTGAGCCAATTACCGCGTGAGCAACTGTGGGACACCCCACCAACAAACGCCAAACCATTAAAGCGCGCACCCAAGCCTTGCAGTTGCACCCAGTCACCTACGCCAACAGACGAATCACCTTGGAAGGTAACGGTACCTATAGTTTTTGAAAGCTGCTGTCGCTCTACTGCGGCATTTGCCCATGCCTGCAATGCTTGGGGGTTTACATTTCCATCTACGCTCAACTGTAATTGTTCACGCCCAACAGACTGGGCCAATTCGGTAGCGGAAATATCGCCCGGTTGCGGTAAACTAGCAGATCCATCCTGAGTGCTATTAGACTGCTCGGCCATTGCCCACGATTGCGCACTAGTCGCCGAAAATTGGTGTTCACCGTCAAGGTGTAAATCCAAATCTAGAATATTTTGACCGTAAGCCAATACGATCACAGGCTCGCTCGGTTCAAAACTTTTTATCTGCAACTGGCCGTTCTCAGTATTCACATACAAGCCATTACGTTCGGCTCGCTGAACAATCAAATCCCAATCCGTTTGTCTTAATTGAACAATATCGGTGTGGGTGACCGATGTATTTTCAACATCAGCAACTATCTGCTGGTTACTGGCAAGTAAATTAATGAGGTCGCTATCGGAAATAGCGCTGTAATGACCAGAGTGTGCACCCATAGCTAATTTGTAGGCAGCGTCGCGGCAACGCAGAATTAAGCGAGACTGGCCAGCTCGGGCCACTTTAATTTGTTGGCAAACCAACACACCCGTAAAAACAACATTTTCATTTGATCTATAGCCCAGCGCAATTTCAATTTCAGTTCCCGGTCGCATTTCATCTGTCGCACTCAAGGCGAAGTCCTGACTCGATGCTGAACCATCTATAAAAGCAATCTCTGCCGTAGCAATACGGTTGGCCATGCGACGAACATCCAAATACTCGAGTTTAAAGTCACCCGTAAGAACCTGTCCGTTAGCTTTTAGCGTGTAGGTTGTTAAATCACTTCCGCCCGGGCGTACTATTGCATTCACACGTTCCCCTCCCGGAGTGGAGGAAATTTTAACTGTGTACCAGCATCAATTTTTCTAACCGTATCCAAGCCATTAACAGCTGCCACCTGCAGGTAGTACTGGCTACGCTTATAAATATCAAAACTCAGCTTTCCTAGGTGCTCTGATTCGGTAACGTTATGCACGTGAGTAACATCCGGCGACATCAAATTACTGATGAGGTCCTGCAACTCCAGGGATTTATGTTCAAGAAACGTTGCTGAGATAACAGCCCGCAGTGGCGTGCCGTCTGCCCGAAATAACTTATAGTTGATGGTGTAACTTTTTAAAACACAGGTGGTAACAAATAGCCCCCACTGTAAAACTAAAAATCGGTTTCGATGGGTCTCACCGGTAAATCCGGTAGTAAGCTTAAAAAGCTCTATTGACGCAAACACATCCAGCGACACCCCTGAAGCACCCGTTCCATCCAGCAAAAAATCAAAGTTAAACTCCTGCGGCTCAACCTTAACCTGCTTGGCTTCGGCACCGTTTGCGCCCTGAGCCGTTTGCTCGGTGTTCAGCTTAATTTCGTTTTTTATACTCAACGTTTCGGGGTTAAACTGCGCGAAAAAAGGCGGGCCGGAGGGTAATCCACCTTGCACACTTTCTGCATCCAAAAAAGGAATGATCTTTAATTTATCGAGTAGACCTGTCGACATAAATCTTATCGCTCCCTCTCACGCTGTAATTGCTTCATTACTTGCTCAGCACACTCTCTGACCAATTCTTCTCTGTCGAAAGCGCTACGCTCGCCCCCCTGCCGTTGCGCCTCGGTACTGATTCGCTGCTCCACTTCGGCTGTTACAACTAGCTCATGAATAACGATCGGCATGGCAACTCCTCACTTTCTTCGCGTTAACCACTGGGTTAACTGACGGTAAAATACTGGTAAGCAAGATCCATCGATTCCACAACCAGCTCGCTATTTTCCGCATTAAAATCAGAAATTTGCCACTTTTTCGGCCAAGCGTTAATAAAACAATAGGTTTGCAGAGGTTCATGTTGCTCATTTAATAGCGTTACCCATACAGTTGCCGGCTTAATGTCGAGATCCTGAATGGCCGCTCGACACCATTTACCAACAGCCGAATCTTTTAATAAGCCGCGTTTAAGCACTAAGTCGGGATATTTAGCTCTAACAGGCAGCTTTTGCACAAAACGATTTTCGCCACCTTCAACGATTGTTTCCTCTTCGAGTTCCATATTGAGACCGGAAACCTCGCGAAAAAAGATATCGCTATCGCCAACATCATCCACACCAAATTCCACTCGAAAATGGAAACCAACCGGCGGGTAAAAGTCACTCATGGGTATTTACTCGTTTTGAATCGACAAACCTTCGTGTACCAATTCTACAGATTCAATAGCCACTTCATTACCATCAGATTTTAAATCCGTTGACTGAATTTTGGTGGGCCAGGCATTTTTTATTTTCCATACCATTACCGGCTCATGCTCTTCGTTCAACAAGCTGACCATTACATCACGCCGTTCGATGGTATTGAGTTTCACAGTGTTGTACCACTCAAAATATTCGTTATCGCCACGAAAAACCCCGCGCTTCAACGTTATATTGGAGAATTTTTGCAGCCCAGGCATTTTTAATTTGCTGTACTCGCTACTGGCACCGTGACGGTATTCAATAACCTCTGTTTCCACATCCAGACCACTGACTTCTGAAAACGAAATAGATTGACCGCCCCAGTCCACTTTAAAGTGGAATTTGGGCAATGGATAATTCGCCATAATCTTTCCTCAACCGGTAAATTCGGAATCACGCATTAACGTGATTATTAGGATTCCTGCATTTTGTGTGAGAACTGCAATACGATAAACTCAGCGGGACGAACAGCAGCCATACCAATTTCAACTATCATGTATCCATTAAGAATATCGTCCGCCGACATAGTTTGGTTAAGCCCCACCCGAACGTAAAAAGCATCTTCAGGCTTTGCCCCAGCCAAGGCTCCGTCTCGCCATTGTAAAACCAGAAAATTCTCGATCATTGTGCGAACTTTTGCCCAAGTGTTTGCATCGTTGGGTTCGAATACAAATGCCGAGGTGGCCTTTTTAACGGACTCTTCTACAAAATTAAAAAAGCGTCTTACAGGTACATAACGCCATTCATTATCATTACCGGCAAGTGTTCGTGCGCCCCATACAAGTATGCCCTTACCGGCAAAAGAGCGTATCGCATTTACCGATTTACCCGAAGTAGCATCCACGTTCAGGTCATCGTTGAGGTCATTCGTCACGGTTACAGCCGGTTTAGCGGCCATGGCAACACCAACATTGGCGGGGGCTTTCCAAACTCCACGACTTCCATCCACCCGTGCGTAAATACCGGCTACTGCACCGGAAGGTGGTAGCGTGACTTTCGCGTTAACCCGGATAAACGATTTAACAGCGTTATACACTTCCGTTTGGCCGTTAATTATCGATGGATCATTGATCGCAGTATCCGCAACGATTACACCCGCACCAGACGTTTCAGAGCCATCATCCGCAATACTAACAACGGTATGCGTAGCAATTTGAATGCTCGCATCGGTGGTTATAAAATTGATATTGGTATCCAAATAGGGGAAATAAGCCGCACCATATTTCACAATATCTTTATCTGAGAGCGTTGCACTTCTGAATGCTGAATTAACTTCGGCATTTGTATCTGTACCACCGACAATTGCGTTACGTACATCCGCTATGGTGAAACGGTCCTGTAATTTGGCGCAACTCGTTAACGCCGCGTTTACAATGTCACTTACATCACCATCCAACGCCACATGAGAGGCTCGATGGGAGCAAGCATCAGGAAACACGTAAAGAGTCGGCTCATCGTACTCTTCGAGCTTGGCTATGGCCGCCGTAAAGAGGCTAGAAGCATAGGCCGTTGAACTGGTATCACCAACAGAGACGATATAACAAGCACCGCCTCCGTTAGCGAAAAACATTTGCATGCTGTAATAAAGCAAATAATCAGGAATTCTCGGTGGCGTACCGTTAAAGGCCACACTGGTGCCAATAATTTTGCCCGACGAGGCTAACTGTCGTTGCGTAACCGCAACACTAAATGCTTGATTGGGCACGGAGCCAAAATGCTGTTCATATTCAAGCAGCGATGTAATGCGGGTAGGAATATTGGTTAGAGAGCCGGCGTTTTGGGTAAATCCGATAAAAGCCGGGATAGCTGTTTCCACGGCAGCAATGGCCGGCGGAAACTTGGCAATCTCTTCAATATAAACCCCCGGGGTCTTATAAAGAGCCATAGTCTTTCCTTATGCGCCTTTAAGGCATTGGTTGTAGGGAGTGTCCATTGCTCTTCGCCAGCATTTACATCTACTGCTAACGCGTCGCAAACCTTGCTTCATACTGGTAGCCATTCACCGGTGCCAACTGCTGTGAAGTTTCCAAATATATACTGCATATTCCTTGCAGCGATTCAGAGGCCAACTGATTTTCTACAAATATGTGAGTGTGGAGGCCTGGCTGCGTATCGGCTGTAAGCCTATAACGCCCGCTATTAATTTTTTTTAAATCAAACTCAAGTAGGTCGCCACCACCAAGCGTTTCAACGGGGAAGCTCCCGAGCACTGTATTGTCGTGCTGAGCGCGCAACTCATACTCCGTTGCCCCTGGCGGCACTTCCTGTTCTATTTCAAAGCGCTTGGGGAAAAGAAATACCGCGTCATTTGCAGAAACCGTTACGCCAGCTGCAATACTGACTGTATCACCAATCGTTATCGCACCACCCCCCTCCAAATTTTGCAGGTGGAGCTTCTCACCCCCTGAGATATCGGGCAAATATTCACTATAAAAAGATCTGGGTAAGTGCAGCGCAAAGTCAAACCTTACGCGGGTGCTGACTTCGGCAACGACTGGCGATTCGGCCCTAGGGTTCCGGCTATAATAGACCTGTAGGCCCCAAGTTCTCGATTTTGCAATCAACTGGTGGTCGCTCAGTTTTTTCATGCCGGCACGGGTAGGTACAATACTGCCCCCTGTGATCGGCTGACCATCGCTATTATCCAATAACTTGATACTGAACAACGGCAGGTAATCACGGCGAAAGCTCATTGTGCTTTGAACCCCGTTGACACCTGAATACTGGTAACTTCAGGACCGTCAATAGCGGTGCCTGCTTGAAGCCTAATTAACCGTACTTTATAAAGTACAGAAGGGATATAGGCGCCTCCCAATATGCCCCAGAGATGATTTAGTTGCTCGAAATCCATCGAACACATATCAAAAACTAGTCGGCCTAACCCTGCAGGGAACGGATTTTCAACCCGTGCATTTTCAGGCTCAAAGAAGGGTTTTTGTTGGAAAAACTCGATAGTGTCTGAAAGACGAATAAGATTAGATTGGTATGAAGAAAAATCGAAGGCAAACATTAGATGACAATTTACAAATACCGGAGGCTCCAGATACTGGTTTTGCCCCGATAAGCTTCGTTTTACATGTGAAGTATTTCGGAGAGTGGGCTCTGCCCCAACGTTCACCAACGCAATCCTTACGCCAGGATTAAGATCCCGACCGGACAAATCGTGTAGAGGTCCACTTGATACCTCGGTGTCTGTAACACCCAAGTAGTCTCGAACTTCCCGTCGAATATACGCTATCGCGTCGCCTATCACTGGCAAACCTCAAGGTTATAGTTAACCTATTTATTATTTTATTCGCTAATATATAAAATAATGTACGCAACAAAGCATTTTCGACCGCTCACTTTGTTGCACTTAAAGCAAAAGTTAGAAATCAGGCTGTAGAATAAGGTAGATTTTCGGAGGGTGTCAAAGAGTTTATCTGTATTTGAGACTTCTTTGTTAGCACTTCCAGTTTGATTCGACGATTTAAGACGAGAAACGATACCGTATAGCACATCTAGCTGAGTGCGTTTTTTGTACAAAGGGTGTTTTTCGCGTCAATTAACGCCTAAAGTGTTTTACTCAGCGCCAAATCAAACGTCGCAATAACCGATTAAGGTATTTTTAGGCTTTGCGCCTAGTGAGTAAAAATTTACGGGTGTGGATTAATGCAATACTATAATCGGCACACCAATCATTATTATCTGCCGATAGATGACTAGATGCCTTCCATATGAGTAAAGGGTTCTCGACAAAGATCATATACCGCTATAGCGGTGCTACCGCCATTACTGTATTCCAAAGTGGAGCACAGGCTAGACAGCAGGCTTAACCCACGGCCGTACAGGTCATCATTTAGCGAAGCCTTACGCATCGAATTACTGTAGTCGAAACCGTTACCAGAATCACTGATTGCCAGCTTGATCTGATTGGGTTCGCCACACAAATAATTCAAATTAATGCGAATAAACTGCCCGGCAGACAATGTCGCCAAGCGCTTCTCTCGCTCTTGGTAGTACTCTTCAAAACCATCCGCCGTATGTTTCATACTGGATGCAAGCTCTAACACGCCGTGCTCTAGAGCGTTACTAAATAACTCACTGACAATAGTAAATATTTTATCCTGATGGAGTTCAATACCATTAATACTGGACACAAAACCCATCAGCTGATTCACCACCGAGGTACTGCGAAGGTCGTCCCCCTCCAGAAGTACCGAAAACTCCCAAGGAAAAGATTGGGCTCGGTGGTAGTCAGCAGCCACATCAACTATTTCGCCAACTTCTCGTGACCGATGAATTAGCGGCCCTCCGGTAAGCTGCACAATTGACATGTCATCCGACTGACCAATACCCTCATGAAATTCATTGACCGCCTGCGTAATTGCGCTAACAACATCACTACCGCCGGCAAGGAGGATTTCCTCAAGCCGTTCATTACCAAACTCTTCACCCGCCGGGTTTGCCGCTTCGTTTACTCCGTCGGTGTAAACATACACTTTTTCACCAGGCTCAATTTTTATCATCCGTGGGCTATCATCAAACTCAGCAGGGCTGAGTATCCCAAGCGGCATATGCATGGATTCAAATCGAGTGAGCGCTTTACCATCCGCGCCCAAACACAGAATATCGTTCATTCCACCCGACCAAATGGTAAAACTCGTACCACTGTGTTCGACATGAGCAATAGTTGCACAACAAAACATATTATTCGGCAATAGTTCAAAGAGCAGAGTATTCAACTCAAGTGCAATTTGAGACACACTAGCTTGCCTTTCGATCAAATTAAAAAACACTTCGATAACCGGCAAAGACCCCATCGCCGCGGCCAAACCATGGCCGGTAAAATCACCCACAATCAGATACACCCCACCGTTGGGCGCTGCACCTGAGAGGGTTACATCACCATCAAACATGGAAGCCGGTGAAGTGAAAATATTGAGGTTATCGCAAGTTGTCTTGCTGCGAGCATTTCCGCGCGCAAATATGTGCTCGACGATGGCGTGTTCACGGTCCATCAGTTTTTGATGATAAATGAGTCGATTGTTAGCCTCTTGCAGCCCATTATAAAGGCTCTGCGAGCGCGCGTGAGCATTAATTTTTGCCAACAGCACATTTTCGTTTACCGGCTTGGGAACAAAATCATCCCCACCGGCATCAAGGCATCGGGTTACAACTTCGCTATCATCCAGTGCGGTTACAAATATAACGGGTAAAAACCTTTCACCTATGTCATTTTTTATTTGTATTGTTGCCTCTATGCCATCCATCTCTGGCATATTAATATCCATCAATACTAAATTGATTTCCGAATCTTGCTCAACAGCTAGGCAAGCCAAACGACCGTTTTCTGCTTCCACACAAGCATGGCCTTCGTCTTCAAGAATAAAAGACAAAAGTTCTCGATTATAGGAATGATCATCGACGACCAGTATTTTCATTTTCCATTCACTCGATACGTCAACGTTAACAGACGAACAGCTTCCATTTTAATGGTTTTAGACACCCGCTTTAAGAGATATCGAATTTCGTATCAAATCGGGAAATTGAAAATATTTTTTTTATCTGATCATTGGTATTGATGATTTTAATTTTCACCTTGGAATCAGAGAAAAAACTTCTAGCGTTAATTAACATACCCAACGCAGAACTGTCCATGTAACGCGTATTCGCAAAATCAATTACCAACGATTTACTTTTCATCTCATCCAAATCTTCATAGCATTTTCGGAATTGATCGACCATACCAAAATCGAACCTCTCACCCAGAGAAAGACGTGTATCACCACTATCCGTTTTACCAACAGTAATTGCCATTTAGCTTTCCTCAATATAGCTCAATGTCTCCAGTAGATTTTTCTCGCGTCAATCCACGGGGGTCTGTATTTAACTGTAACTCGTCGATACGCTGACGAATATCGACAAATACGTTCTCGAGATCCTTGCTACTACCTTTCGATTCCGTAAGAACCGAAAAGACTTCCACCATTTTCTGCGAATAATGGGTTATCTGCTGTGCAAACTGCGACACCCGATCGGCGGACTGCAGGGCCGTTACGGCATTACCAATTTCACTGTTTATCTCTTCACCAATTTCCGCGCCACGACTAACACTAACAGCCACTTTTTCGTTCACCATTTCCAACTCATTCAGCATGGCATCCAAATGGCCCTTAGCATCAATGGCAATATTCATATCCAGGGAGGCAATTTCGCCTACAACTTTCTCCACATTTGTAACCGTATTTTTTGCCGCTTCTGCTCGCACACGTATTTGTTCATTCAATGCATTTGAGTCTTGCGATAGCTTTCTAACTTCATCCGCAACGACGGCAAAACCACGCCCTGCTTCACCTGCCCTTGCCGCTTCAATGGCGGCATTGAGTGCCAATAAATTAGTTTGATCGGCTATTCCTCGAATATCGGAGATTAAGCCAAACATGCTATCCAATTGCTTCACCATGTCTTGAATATTATGGACGGCCTGGACACTTTTATCGCTAATATCAACAAACAGGCTGACATAATCATCCAGTATTCGGCCTACTTCGTTAGCGAAGCCCTCGAGGGAAACGTCTTCATCCTGCCCACCACTATTTTGTTCCTGCTTACTCGAAAGCTGATGGACAATCCCCATCATAAGATCTTTTTCAGCATTCGCTGAGGCTGACAAGCCTTGGAAGCTCATGTGTAGACGAATACTGGAGCCCTCAACGGTTTTTTGAATCTCACCGGACAGCTCTAATAGTTCCTTGCAGACCGGTAGTGAAGTCTGGCCAATTTGATCCTGGACCCCGGAGAAACTTGCTAATAACTTCTTCGCCTGAGCCGCGGTTTGTTCACTCTCTCCGTCATCGGAGAAGCCAGCTACCCACACACAGCAGCCCACACACAGCACCAAAACTAAAGCATCAATGTGTGATGAATCGACAAAATAGATAACTGCCACCGAGACAACAGATACTGCTGCAGGGACAACAAGTTTAAATAGGCTGTTTTCCACAGGGCTACCTCAAACATCCGGAAGAGACTCCCTCTTAAGCCTAGACGGCCTAAACAGGCTACGCCAACTCTATGAAAGAAGAAAAGGAAGTAGAACCAACGAGATATTAATTAGGGGATTTACGCGGAGGGGAAAATTGAGACATGCCCACAGAGCGAACATGCCTCGGCCGTTACATAGCACCAATACCAATGGCATCGCGAACTTTACTAAGTAGCGGGCCACTGACTGCTCTGGCTTTTTCAGCTCCCGCCTGTAACACCGTCTCGATAACGGAGGAGTCGGCTAGTAGCTCGTTGTATTTGTCCCGAGCACCGCCCAACTCGTCGTTTATTAGCTCAAACAATTGTTTTTTGGCTTCGCCCCAAGCAATACCGTCTTCAAACTGCTTGCGCATCCAAACCGTTTGCTCTCCGTCGGCAAAGGCCTGCCAAATTTGGAAAACCGTAGAAGTATCCGGATCCTTCGGCTCACCCGGCTCCAGCAGATTGGTTTTGATTTTATTGATGTGTTTACGCAGCTGCTTTTCTGGCAGAAACATGGGAATCGTGTTGTTGTAGCTTTTACTCATTTTACGGCCATCCAGGCCCTGCAGCACAGCCACCGAATCGTCAATAACAGCTTCAGGTAGTTTAAATACCTCGCCAAAATGATGATTGAAGCGGCCTGCAATATCTCTAGCCATTTCCACGTGCTGAATTTGGTCTTTACCAACAGGTACCCTGTTGGCGTTGAACATTAAGATGTCTGCTGCCATCAATACCGGATAACTATAGAGACCCATGGTTACACCGAAATCTGGGTCGGCCCCCTCTTCAAGGTTTGCTGCCACAGAGGCTTTGTAAGCATGTGCCCTATTCATTAAGCCCTTCGCCGCCATGCAGCTCAGTATCCAGCTAAGTTCGGTAATTTCGGGCACATCCGACTGACGATAAAACACCGCTTTATCCGTGTCCAAACCCAACGCCAGCCAAGTGGCTGCCACCTCTTTCGCCGACTGGCGAATAAGTTCGGGCTGGTGACATTTAATGATGGCGTGGAGATCCGCGAGAAAATAGTAGGACTCGGAACCACCGGCTTGGCAGGCTTGTATTGCCGGGCGAATAGCGCCCACATAGTTGCCCAAATGGGGCGTACCGGTTGTGGTAATACCGGTAAGAATTCGATTCACAGACATAATGGGTCCAGCATAGTTTCTATTTTAAAATTGTTATGCAACTACTGTCCGATATTAAGGCAGCTGCTTTTTTTATGGCCCACCAGATGCTGCTATCACAAAATTGACGCAATATTGGCGGGGGCGCTAATATACCATGAGGATGAACCTCAGCCACCCCTAGCGCCCAACGACAACCACACCTTAAGCCTATTGCTGAATCAACTGCCGGTATAATGGGCCAAGCGAAGACCAACTCAGGTTACTCACGCTGGGGGCAATGGGCAGCCCGTGCTGCGCGTATTGAGTAATCATGGCAGCGCAAGCAGCACTTTCTGACAAAGTCGCTTCAGCCGGCTCAGCGCTCCCGTCTCCACTGCACGACAGATAGCGGTACCGGTCGGCAAAGAGTTCTTGGTAGGCAAGTCGATTGGGCACTACAGGTACACAGCCCGCGGCCACAGCTTCAAGCACCGACAGCCCCTGAAAATCGTGAAGCGCTGTCGACAGTACCACGTCACTAGAACGCAATAGTTGGCGATATACCTGCGCGTCCTCAATATAACCAAATTGCCCGAGCCAACCACGTACAATTAATAATTCCCGCAGTTTTTCGAACTCCAGTGGCCGCTGTCGAAACTGCTGCCCCACAACGTGACATGTGAGCTTTAGGCTCTCGGGCATGGCGCAAATGGCCTCCAGTAATCTAGCCGGGCCTTTATCGTACTCCCAGCGATGATTCCATAGAATGTGCAAGCCTTGACCTCGCTCCTGCCGCTGTTCACGCGCCGTAAAAGCAGACGCTTCCAACGGCACTGCTAACGTGTTCGCCTTCCGATTCAGCTTGCCCGCTACCCCTTGCGGAACTGCATCTGGCATTTTAGCCAAGAGTTCTTCGACCCCCTCTAGAAAGGTGTTTCGGTTGTAGTCGCTATTAAACACCAATACATCGGCCGCCAATGCGGCATACAGAGTCACCATTTGCGGCTCTAACGAGGAAAATTGGCGCCGAGTCGAGGGGTAAGCGAACTGATTTTCATGGAAATATAGAACGGTAGGGACGCGTGCGATTTCTGGGACCAAGCCCTTAAGGGTGGCCAGGTCAACCATAGAGGTTGCGACAATGAGATCCCAGGGCTGACAAAAGGTGTCGCGCTGGGAAACTCCCCAACTAAGTCCGTTACCCCGTATTCGCCAGGCGAAATACCTTGGTGGCAAGGTTAGGGTTACCCATTCGTGTTCACTTAAGTTATTCACCAATCCTGTGCGCCAGCGTTTGTGGCTTTCAGCATCATAGGCAGAGAGAAGAAGAATTTTCATAGACGGAATAGTAAAAGGCCTGAACAGAGACTGTCTGTTCAGGCCAAACTGAAATCAATTATTAGAGGCGCCCTTTAGTAGCGCAGCTACCGCAAAACGTTCATCAAAACGCTCAAAAAACTAAGATTAACTGGCTTTACGCAAAACCTAGGTTGAACAACTCTAGGCAGGTTGCGCCTGGCAATTTTTCAATATAACGGCGTCAAACCCAGCCTGACAAAGCAAATGTGCGGCGATATCGGCGCGGCTACCAGCATCGTCCGGCACCACGTAAATGTTGGTTCGTCCCAATTCGGCCAGAGAATTCCTTAACCTCGACAAGGGGATATTAATCGCCCCTGGCATATGCTGAATACGATATTCCATAGGCATTTTTACATCCAACAGCTTGTAGGGTTTATCCATTTTATCCAGTACTTTGGATTCAACATAGCGAACCACAGGTGCTTTTAGAAGCGCGTTAAAGTCCTCGGAGTTCAACCGCTTTAAGCGCCCGTTACTTTCCATTTCGACAGAAGCGTTACGCGGGGTATCACCGAGCAAGGATTCCTCCCCAAAAAATTGGCCGGGGTGTACAACTAAATCTACGCTTTCAGAACGATTGCGTACCCGCGCACTGCCGGATACGAGCACATAGAAGTAATCCCCACGCTCGCCCTCTTTTACGACCATGTCACCCTTTTTTAGGCTTACATCTTCAAATCGCAGAAACAGCTCCTGCACCTGGGTCAGTGGTACCTTTGAGAACAACGGAGCCTGCAGCAGAGCAGCCATCCAATCGCCGCCTTCCTCGCCAACCTCTTCAACCTCAAACTCACCAGTGGAGTACTCAAAATCATCAAAGCCTTCTTCGACCGCAGACTGACTCCATGCCGTCAGTCGATCAAGGACCTCGGCTTCAATACTGAAAACCCGAACAGAGGGAGACTTAGCCACAGCAGAACACAGCGTAGGCGATTCCGAATTAAGTGCCGAATTGGCAGCTGCAGAATCTCCCAAAACAGTTGAAACGTAAAACGCACTGTTGATTAGGTCGATTTGCCCTTCTAGTAAAAAATATTTGGTCGCTACAGCTCGGCCACGCTTATACAGCATTTGCCCTTTGCCGTACTCCTGAACTTCAATTTTCGAAAGTGCTTCCTGCAGATAATCGTCTTCTAGTCCATTAAAAGGCACGAATCGTTTTAATGTTTGGATATCCAGCATTTATTTACCTCGAAATAGTCCTCAGAGCCCTGGTACGAAACAGCGCACGGGGCGGCACCCCAGCTCTTTGGAGACTCCTCTGCATTCTGCACGAAAGGCCAAAATGGAACTGCGTTTGGAATCACTCAATTTTGGGAACTAAACCGCAAACCCAGCACAATTTTTTACACTTAAGCCAAGTATGACAGTGCCTTGCAGGTCGTTTCCACATAATTTTACGCGCCACCCCTGCTTTATCGCTCTAAAGATATTAAAGGTTAGACGGAAATGGTAAAGATTCATGGGCTAGAAATCGCTCGAGCAACCTAACCATATAGCTCAAATCGGACACCCCAGCCAGTTCACGAATGGAATGCATGGCAAATGTTGGCACGCCAATATCAACGGTTGCCACCCCCACTGCCGCTGCTGTAAGGGGTCCAATGGTGCTACCGCAGCGCATATCGGCTCGGGTAACGTAATCCTGCAGCGGAATAACCTCTTCCCCCTGAGCCGTTCCTGCCAGCCAGCGTACCAGCGCCGCCGAAGCACTACTGGTAGCGTAGCTCTGGTTTGCGTCAAATTTGATTACCGGCCCCTGATTTAACATTGGGCCATGCTTGTCGTCATGACAAGCCGGAAAATTGGGGTGAACACCATGCGCATTATCAACCGAAAACATCACCGACCGACGCAAAGCCCGTTGCCGCACTTCGCCGTCACTTGCTAGGCGGTCGATCACCTCATCCAAAAGCGGTCCCTGAGCGCCAATATCCGAACGACTCCCCACTTCTTCGTGGTCATTACAGATAAGTACACTGGTATGCGCGCCCCCTGCCTCGCAAAGAGCCTGTGCACCGAGGTAACAGCTTAATAAATTATCCAACCTTGCACTGGCGATAAAATCACCCTTTAAACCAATCACCGATGGTGTTTGCACATCATAGAAACTTAGGTTGTAATCCAGAACCTCCTGGGCTTCGTCATCCTTTATTTGCGCCATAAGCAACGTCCGAAAACTCTGCTTTTCGCTCGATATTTGCAGTATGGCATTCATATCGGTTTGCGGGTTGACCGAACGATTTTTATTCGCTTCTCTATCTAAGTGAATCGCCAGGCTAGGAACACAGGCTATCGCTTTTTGAAAATCCACAAGTGCAGAGCGCAGCTCGCCACTCTTCGATAAATAAGAAACTCGTCCGGCAATTGACAGATCGCGATCAAACCATGGATTTAGCAGTGCTCCGCCATAAACCTCAACCCCCAACTGCCAGTAACCCTTTTTATCTATTTCCGGTACAGGTTTCACTTTAAGGCAGGGGCTGTCGGTATGAGCGCCGATAATACGAAAACCCGAAGTTTCCACCGCTTTATTACCGACTACAAATGCAATCAGTGAGGAACCACCACGTACAACGTAATATCGCCCTCCCGCCTTTAACCGCCAGCTGTCCATCTCATCGAGCGGAGAAAAACCCTGCTCCGTCAATAACTCAACTAAAGATTGGGTAGCATGAAAAGGTGTGGGCGAACGAGCAATAAAGTCGAGCAACCCTGTTGTGCAATCTGTCATTGTCATAATGGTTAACAGCCTACAAGGTGAATACAATTAAGAATAGCCCAAGCAGCAAGCGATAGATGACAAACGGCATCATGCTAAGGCGATTAATAAAACTTAAAAAATAGTGGATACAAAGGTAGGCACTAAAACCGGAAAGCACAACGCCCAAAAATAAAGAGAGCCAATCTACCTGAGCCTCTCCCAGTATTAACTCCAAGCCTTTGTAACCACCGCTGAGTAAAATAATCGGGATAGAGAGCAAGAATGAAAATCGGGCTGCATCCGTTCGTGAAAAGCCCAAAAATAGCGCTGCTGTGATTGTAATGCCAGATCGCGAAGTACCCGGAATAAGTGCCAAGGCCTGCGCACAACCAATGATAATCGCCGCAAGCAGTGTTAGTTGTGTAAGCTCTTTTGCCCGCGTAGGCAGTCGATCGGCAACGGCCAATACGACACCAAATAGAATAGTCGTTGCCGCAATAACGCTGGTAGAACGCAGATTGTCTTCAATAAAGTCGCCGAATATTAACCCGGCCAAGCCCGCTGGAATGGTCGCAAATATAATGTACCAGGCAATTTTTGCATCAGTGTTAGTTCCTCTCCCCGCCACAGACTGAAACCAGCCACCCGTTAAAGCGTAAATTTCCTGTCGAAAATAGATAATTACCGCCGATAACGTTCCAAGATGCACAGCAACATCAAACGCCAAGCCTTGATCCGGCCAGCCCAACAGTTCCTTCGGCAGTATGAGATGTGCTGAACTGGAAATGGGTAAAAACTCGGTAATACCCTGAACAAAGGCGAGCACAATGACCTGTACTAAATCCATAAAATTAATCTCTGTAAACGTAAAGCGACTATTGGCGAATTCTTTGGCGTTTTTGCCAGGTGATTTCATTGCGAAGATATATCGGTTCTATCGAACCCACAGGAAACACACTGCTTTCTTCCGCGACAACATGGCCAGCCAGGGCAAAATACTGTTGCGCCAGCGTTAGTACCGCTGTTGCCTGAGGCTTTAATTCCGCGTCCAATGCTAGCACTGATAGATCATTTAACGGCGCAACATGCCAGCCATGCCCCACCGCCACTATCGAATTGCCAGCGAACTGTTTCAGCAATAGCGCCGCCAACTTCTCAGGTGCCCCAACAGAGGCCGCAACCAACGCCAGCCAGCTATTGTCATCGACAGCAGGCCGATAAATACTACTGTAAACCTCACCCATCCGGGCATCGAGGCACGGCACAATAATTCCGTCATGCTCACAGAGACCATTCTGCCTGGCCGTTTCCGCCAGAGCTTCAAGCGTACTTAATCCCACAATTGGTATATTTGCCCCATAAGAAAGTCCCTGCACAATGCCCAAGCCAATACGAATACCGGTAAAGGACCCCGGGCCTCGGGTAACAGCAATTGCATCTAGATCTGCAAGGGTCAAATTCGCCTCGGTTAGAACCTCATCAATCAGTGGCAGTAGCATTTTGGAATGAGATTTGGGGATATCGCAAAACCGGCTGGTAACCTGAGAACCATCACCAACTGCGACCGAGCAGACCTCGGTAGAGGCGTCCAGTGCAAGTATCTTGGACATGACGTGACTTTCCTGAGTAAGAGTAGAACGCGCATTCTCCAGATCTTGGCTAATTTAGGCAATAAATATGTGACAAATAAAAAATCCCCCGAGAGCATAGCCCTCGGAGGATTTTTTATTAAATACGCGAGTAAAATACTGGCGTGTACAGCTTACTTCTTGGCTGGACGGCCGCGACGCTTGGCTGCAGGCTTAGCAGCAGTAGCTTTAGGACGACCACGACCCTTGGCTGCTGGCTTGGCAGTAGCTTTAGGACGACCGGCTGACTTAGTGGCTGACTTGGCAGCAGCTGGTGCAGCTTTTGCTTTTTTAGCGGCTGGTTTGCGCTTAACCTTGCCTTTGGCGGCAGCTTTTTTAGCGGCGGCCTTGAGTTTAGCTTTAGCTTTTTTGTCAGCGGCTGAAATTTTTGCAGTCAATTTTTTAGCAGCAGTCTTGAACTTTTTGCCGTCGGCAGTAGCTCTGGACTTGCTCCAACGAGCAGAAAACGTAGCAAGAGCTTTTGCCAAGTCGGCTTCGGCTGCAGTTGCCAAAGAGGTTTTAAGCGCTTCAAGTTTTGTAGCAGCGGCAACTTCTGCGGCTTTAACGGCTGCCAAAGTTTTGGCAGCAACCAGTGCCTGCTTGGCACTTGTAGCTTCAGCTTTTGCTGCAGCAGCCTTTTCAGCTACTTTGGCTACAGCGCCAGCAGCGGTTTTGGCCTTGCGTATGTCTACAGCTTTCTTAGACTTTTTGGCAACAGCTTTAGCGGCAGCTGCTTTTTTGCGAACATCTGCGACAGCTTTGCTAGCAGCATCCAATTTAGCCATAGCTTTAGCTGCAACAGCCTCAACTTTGGCTAGGGCTGCATCAACAATAACTTCTTTTTTTACAGCTACTTTTTTAACCGTTTTTCCGGCTACTTTTTTGGCCGCAGGACGACCGCGCTTTTTGGCAACTTTCGCCATATTTAAGTTCTCCTCATCAATTTCAATATAACTTCCCAATTCGATGACGATTCATTCGTTCTGGCAAATTGGATTCATAGTACCCTGTAAAGACGCATATGCGTCTGCGGGCGAATCTTATTTTATCTTTTATACATTTGCACGTTTTTGATGAATAATTAACAAAATATCTGGATTTATAGCCAAATTGTCTGATATTTCTCTCTTTCGGAATTTATTCCACGCTATTAGGCATGCGATCCCCATATTTTTTACTAACGTCGATAACCAGCAAACAAAAAAAACCTCCCGTTGGGAGGCTTTTTAAATAATATCGGAAGAGGTTTATCCACCTGCTTTTTAGCAGCACCCCCGAAACCTAAATTAATCGTTTACGGTCGCTAGTACTCGCTCTTTAATGTCACTCAGGGAACCAACACCATTTACTTGGCTATAACGCACAACCGAAGTCTCATCGTTGGCCTCCTTATTTTTATAGTAATCCACTAAAGGTTCTGTTTGCTCGTGATAAACAGAAAGACGATTACGGACCGTTTCCTCTTTATCATCTTCACGCTGAACTAGTGGTTCAGCCGTCTCATCGTCTAGACCTTCCTGCTTAGGAGGATTATGCTCTACATGATAGACGCGACCCGAGGCTTCGTGAACACGACGACCACTTAAGCGGGCCACTATTTCTTCATCTTTAACAAAAATTTCAAGAACATGATCGATCTCAACGCCAGAGGCATCAAGCGCTTCTGCCTGAGGAATGGTGCGAGGGAAACCATCAAACAAGAAGCCATTTTTACAATCGTCCTGCGTAATTCTCTCTTTTACCAAGTCGATAATGATGCTGTCCGAAACCAGCCCACCTGACGCCATAATGTCTTTTACTCTTAGTCCTAACGGCGTACCGGCTTTAACGGCAGCTCGAAGCATGTCACCGGTAGATATTTGGGGTATGCCGAAGGCCTCCATAATGAATTTGGCCTGCGTGCCTTTTCCGGCTCCCGGGGCACCCAATAAGATAACTCGCATTGATTTCACCTCTTAACTAAAAGTGTGTTTTTGATGAAGGCGGGTAGTAGCGCTTTATTGCATACACTTCGATCACAGGCATACAGATCACCGCGTCTGTAACCATGGAGGCTACACTGACGCTGCGAGCCCTAAGACGACCAGCTCCCGGAGCAGTGTTTAGACAATAAACGCGGCTTCCCGAGCAACACTCCCACCTCAAAATAGGGCGATACGATACACGCCACCCGCAGCCGAAACAAGGGAGCCCCGGAATAATGCTCTAAAGCCAACCCTGGCACCAATTCACTTAACTTATTGTAACGCTGCTCTATACTCAAATTAGGGCTTGGGGAATATCCCCTTACTTTGACTCAGATTCAACGTTTTAGCTGATGCAAATGGCACACTACCCCGCCTTTCAATGTCCAACAGATGTGATGAGAGTATGACTGTTAAAAAGCTGGCAACCGCCTGGCAAAAAACCGCAAGCGCAAAGCTCGCTAACGAGACCTACATTTTGAACCTAGCATTGGAGGATGCGGCCAGAGTGGATGCACTGGCAGAGCTGTATCCCCGCCGCACCAAAGAGCAACTGTTAAGCGAGCTGGTGTCCGCGGCTTTGGCCGAGCTGGAAGAGAGCCTTCCCTACGTAGCAGGAAGCAAGGTGATTGCACTTGACGAATCGGGCGACCCCATCTACGAAGACGTGGGCCCCACACCAGAATTTCTCGCGCTGTCTCGCGAATACCTAGCCAAACACCAAGACGCCAAAACCATCTGTTAATGTTGAAATAAGCGTTCGGCGCTATCGCACGGGTTGACTATTATTTTTCGCCTGGCCCCATAGTGCGTCCATATCCGCTAACGTGGCGTTTTCCAGAGTTTGGCCGCGCGCCACTAATTCAGTCTCAATATAGTTGAAGCGCTGCTCGAATTTTAGGTTTGCACCACGCAGTACCTGCTCGGAATCCACCTTTAGGTGACGAGCGAGGTTGACGCAGGAAAATAACACATCGCCGAGTTCCTCAGCGGCTTCATTAGCCTGTACCTCTCGCGCATTTAGCACAGACTTAAGCTCGGCGATCTCCTCTTCGAGCTTGCTTACTACCTCTATGGAGGCTGCCCAGTCAAAGCCAACTTTAGCCGCCCTTTTTTGCAGCTTTTCAGCGCGCTTCAGGGCAGGCAGCGCTCGCGGTACGTCATCAAGCAACCGCTCTTTGCCTTTTTCACCACGCTCTTGTTGTTTGATATTCTCCCAGGACGCTTTGATATCACCCTCTGTGAGTAGCTGCCCCGCCTCTCGGCGACTTTGCAGGGTACCATCGGGAAATACGTGAGGGTGACGGCGAATCAGCTTAGCCGTTAATTCATGCACAACGTCCGAAAATTGCCAACGATTTTCCTCTTTTGCCAACTGACCATAGAAGACAACCTGAAAGAGTAAATCACCCAACTCCTCCTTCAAATGGTCGTAATCTTTTTGCTCAATGGCATCAACAACTTCGTAGGCTTCTTCAATGGTTGAAGGCGTAATAGACAGATAGTCTTGCTTGATATCCCAAGGACAACCGTCATCAGGGTTACGCAATCGCGCCATCAAGTAGAGTAAATCCTCTACAAGGTACTGCCGACGAGTACTGGTTTTCACAAGCGTTATACCTTTCGCCTAACAGACGACACGTTGGGTAGATGATTGACTTTTGCCAACACTCTACTCAATTCACTGAAGTCCAATATTTCAATTTGCAGGGTCATATCCACGGTATTCTTACTTTTATTGGACAGCGTCTGCATAGCACTTACGTTAATTTTCTCACGGTCGAGCAAGGTAGTAATATCACGCAGTAATCCATGGCGATCAAAAGCCTCAATGACAATAGACACCGAATAGGATTGCGTAGGCTCTTCCGCCCAGTCGACCGAAATAATACGTTCTGGCTCGATGGCCTGACGCTGCATAAAATTAATGCAGTCGAGTAGATGAATGGAAACACCTCGGCCCTGGGTAATGTAACCGGCGATGCGGTCTCCAGGTATGGGTTTACAGCATTGGGCAATGTGCGATAGCAGATTACCGACCCCATCAATAAACACATCGGCACCGCCGACTTCATTGGTGGCCCGACCAACAAGAGACGCAACCGGGTTCTCTTGTTTATCAATATTCAGCAATCGCTGAGCAAGATTAATAACCTTCTCAACACCAATATCAGCATTACCCACCGCCGCATATAGGTCGTCCAATGTTTTCAAATTGAGCTTGCCGGCGAGATCCTGATAGTCGAAATTCTCTACCGCAAGGCGCTTGAATTCGTGGTCCAGCAGGGTACGGCCATCAGCGACGTTTTGGTCGCGGTCCTGCTCCTTAAACCAGTGCTGTAATTTACTTCGCGCACGAGACGTGGTGATATAACCCAAGTTTGAGTTAAGCCAGTCCCGGCTAGGTGCTTCGCGTTTACCCGTGAGAATTTGTATCTGATCCGAGGTGCGCAGCGCATGGTTCAAAGGAACGATGCGGCCATTTACCTTCGCTCCTCGACAACGAATGCCAACATCTGAATGAATGCGAAAAGCGAAATCTACGGGTGTTGCATGCGCGGGCAAGTCAATCACATGGCCATCGGGAGTAAAAACGTATATGCGATCTTGCTCGATGGTTTTCGGTAGGTATTCGTCCAGCGGATTTCCGCCAATTTCCTCGTGCCATTCAAGTACCTGTCGTAGCCACTCGATCTTTTTTTCGTAGCTGCCCGTATCATCAGCGGTATCGGTATCTTTGTAGCGCCAGTGTGCACATACACCATATTCCGCTTCGTCGTGCATACCCTTGCTACGAATTTGAACTTCCAACACCTGATTGTCCGACCCCTTCACCGCCGTATGTAGGGAGCGATAGCCATTTTCCTTTGGGTTGGCGATGTAATCATCGAACTCTCCGGGAATATTGCGCCATAGCGCGTGAACCAAGCCTAAAACGGTGTAGCACTCACGCTCGTTGTTCACCAATATGCGTACAGCGCGAATATCATAAACTTCAGAAAAACCTATTTTTTTACGCCGCATCTTTCGCCAAATACTGTAGATATGCTTGGCGCGGCCAAAGATATCGGCCTTAATACCCTCTTTCCCGAGGGCATCGTGCAACAGCGCAATTACCTTATCGATATACGCTTGCCGGTCTAACCGACGCTCGTCCAATAATTTTGCGATGTATTTGTAGTCGAATGGTTGTAGATAGCGAAAAGCCAGGTCTTCCAGCTCCCACTTAATATGCCCAATACCCAGCCGATGAGCCAGTGGCGCAAATACCTCGGAAACTTCTCTGGCGACCTTTTGTCGCCGCTCAGCAGGCGCATTTTTGACAGCACGAATGGCACAGGTACGCTCCGCAAGTTTGATGAGCGCTACCCTGACATCATCAACCAACGCCACCAGCATTTTGCGTACATTTTCCGCCTGCTCTTCCGATTGCTGGCCAAATACTGATTCGTTAGAGTGATTGGACAGGCCGCTGATGGCAGCCATCTGCTGTACGCCCTCAATTAGCCTAGCAACCACCTCTCCGAACTGTTCGCGCACAGTTTCAATGGACAGTTTTTGCTCGCGCACGCTGCGGTACAAAATGGCCGCCATCAAGGTTTCTTCGTCAAGTTGCAAATCAGCCAGTATTTCGGCCATTTCCAACCCGGCATTGAGCGTAGAGTAGCCCTCCCCCCATCCGGCGTTATTAATGCCGTCACGGCTTACCACCTGCTGCGCAAGCATACAGGCTTGATGGAGGCATTCCTGAGTCGGCTCTGGGACATGCGCCAGCTCTTGGATACGCTTCGTCCAAGCGGTGATATCCACTGCGCCTTCGTGGTCGATTGGGTGGTCTTGCCTGACTTTAACCATTTAGAGTTTCAGCCCCTTGACTATGCAGACGGTGGGTTAAAGATACCTGAAGAGAGATAACGATCTCCCCGATCGCAAATTATGGCGACAATGACGGCATTTTCCACTTTTTGACTAATTTCTAATGCAGCCGCGACCGCACCACCGGAAGAAACCCCACAAAAAATACCCTCTTTTCGGGCTAAATCACGCATGGTGTCTTCGGCAAGCCGCTGAGACATATTAACCACTAGGTCGATATCCTCATCATTAAATATCGAAGGTAAATACGCTTTCGGCCAACGACGAATACCCGGAATAGCGGCTCCTTCTTCCGGCTGCAGGCCAACAATCTGAACGTTTGCGTTCTGCTCTTTAAGATAACGCGAGACCCCCATAATGGTGCCAGTGGTTCCCATAGAGCTGACAAAGTGGGTAACCATACCAGCCGTTTGAGACCAAATCTCCGGCCCGGTTCCGCCGTAATGAGCCAACGGGTTGTCGCTGTTACCAAATTGGTCGAGCACTATACCCCGGCCTTCACTCTCCATTTTCTGCGCAAGATCACGAGCACCCTCCATGCCTTTGTCCTTAGACACCAAGATTAATTCGGCACCATAGGCCGCCATTGAGGCCTTGCGTTCGTCAGTAGCATTTTCGGGCATGATCAAAATCATACTATAACCCTTCACGGCTGCAGCCATGGCCAAGGCTATACCCGTGTTACCGCTTGTCGCCTCGATTAACGTATCACCGGGCTGTATCCGTCCCCGGGACTCAGCATGGTTGATCATCGACAAAGCCGGACGATCTTTCACTGAACCCGCCGGGTTATTGCCCTCAAGTTTCACCAGAACCGTATTGCGCTCGGTTCCGGCCAATCGCTGAAGCCGCACCAGCGGCGTCTGACCAATGCAGGATTCAATGGTAGGAAATTCCTTCATCCTTGTTGTGTCTCACCCAGGTTTGTTGTTTGCTTTTGCACTTTATTCTACTGTAGCTATTCGTTTACCATTAGCGCCGAACGATCGCGCGCTAGCAAGGATTGGTACTCAGTCTGAAGCGACTTACTTTGCTTAACAAATGGCTTAGCTCGTAGGGAGCGCAATTCTAGCAGTTCTACTTCCTAAATATCGTCTTTTTGCCTATGCTATCCGGGAATTTGAAAGTGAAACCGATAACAATGCAGACACCTTACCCACAGGTTCGTTACCCGTAAATTCGCGTTACAGATTCGCGCACCCTTTTCCTCCAAGGCCATTAGATGTCTAGAAATCGAGCAATCAATACAAAACTGGTTCAGTTAATCCTAATACCCTGCTCCTTTGCACTACTCGGGCTTGCGATTCTCTTCTACTTGTTGCAGAGCCAGTTTTTACAGGAACGCAAAGAACAACACGACAACTTCCTCGATACGCTGCTAATTAACTTCGCCACACAGCAACATCATGCCACCTCGCTGGAAGCATTTAGCGATACAATCCTAAGTATGGAAGGCAGTTTGTCCTTCGCGCTATTGAACAATGAATTAGAACCCGTGTGGGAACGAGGCATTCCCCTAAAGCCTTACCAGATAGACTACCTAGAGCAGCATGTATCCAACGAAATCGGCCGCCAAAACCGCTGTATAGAGCGCAAATGTTATTTAATTATCCCCCCTCCCGAAGCGAGCCTTGATGCACTAACAGCCCCCATTGCCAATGCCAGTTTTTTCCTAGTGGTCACAGACAACCTCGGGCACTCCTTGGCTCGCTATCAGTTTTTGCTAGCGTTAGTTCTAGGCTTAGCCATTTGTATGGTGCTAGCCGGAATACTATTGAACCAATTTAAATGTAAAATCATTATGCCCCTAGAAAATATACACTCGGGTATTCGCGAATACATTAACGGTCGCTACGGGAAAAACATTGTCGTTGAGCAAGAAGATATTTACGGCGACTTGGTCGAAGACATTAACGAATTAGCCACGCTGCAAAAAACCTCACAGGAAGATTTGCAAAAAAATATTGACCAATCAACGTCCGAGCTTCGAGAAACCCTAGAAACAGTCGAAATTCAAAACATTGAACTTGATATCGCCCGTAAAACCGCGCTAGAAAGTAGCCGAGTTAAATCGGAGTTTCTAGCCAACACTAGCCACGAAATCCGCACCCCGCTAAATGGCATTATCGGCTTTTCCGAGTTACTGAAAAAAACCGTAATGAATTCACAGCAGGCAGAGTACCTAGAGACAATTGATGAGTCGGCCAAAGGGCTGCTAACCATCATTAACGACATTCTAGATTTTTCGCGCCTCGAAATAGGCAAGCTTACACTTGAATATAAACCCGTTCGATTACGGCAGGTAATTGAAGAGTCTCTGCGTTTACAAGCGCCCTCCGCACACGAAAAAAAATTGCGCTTACTCACCATTATCGATCACGACATTCCCGAGCACCTACTGGGCGACCCGCTGCGTTTAAAACAGGTCTTGACCAACTTGCTTTCCAATGCCATTAAATTTACCAATACCGGCCACATACTCATCAGCGTCGGCAAGGAAGACCGCGCAGACAACCAAATCTCTCTACAATTTCGTATCACCGATAGCGGCATCGGCTTGAATCAGGCCCAACAAGACAAATTATTCGACGCTTTTACGCAATTGGATTCGAGCGAAAGCCGTGCTCACGGCGGCACAGGATTAGGACTTGCCATTGCCAAAGGGCTTGTTGATCGCATGCACGGCCAAATCGGTGTAGACAGCGAACCCGGTAAAGGCGCGACCTTCTGGTTTTCCTCCACCTTGGGCCGCAACCCAAATGCCGCTAATACCTCAGGCTATTTAACCGGAACACTGCGCAACGTACGCGCCATGGTTTACGACTGTTCCTCCATGAGCCGTACGGAAATCACTCATTACATGCGCGGCTGGGGAGCCGAAATAAACGAGATATCTAGGTTCGAAGATATTGATGAAAAAACCGCCTATGCCTGCCGTTCGGGGCAAATACATTTAGCCATCGTCGACGCGCAGGTAAACGATAAAACCTTCGACAAGCTCAAGCTGCGTAAGATTATTGACGTGCTCAACTTAGACTACTCCATTCCGGTTATTGTTTTGGCATCACCCTCCATTCAGCGCCTTATAGAACCTGCCATTACCGGTACTCACTCGGTCATATTACAGCGCCCGATATTATGTAACCGCCTACATCAAACGGTATGCGAACAACTAGGCATTATCATTCCGGACACTGAGCAGGAAATGGCACCTTCACAGGGGGTAGTAACAGAGCCCAACAAACAAACACGCATTCTGGCCGTAGACGATAATCCGGCAAATCTGCGACTGGTCAGTGAACTACTAAAAGACATTGACGTTGATGTAACATCCGTCGATAACGGAGCCGACGCAGTAAAGCTCTGCGACTCCACCAGTTTTGACTTAATATTAATGGATATCCAAATGCCGGGGATGGACGGTATCGAAGCAACCAAGGAACTGCGTAAGCGTGAAAAACCAGACCACCGCACGCCAGTTGTTGCTCTCACTGCTCACGCCGCCAACGAGCAGAAATCAAAACTTCTTCTAGCCGGTATGGACGACTATCTCACCAAACCGGTGAGTGAAAATGAACTTCGGCACATTATTGACCGCTGGGTATCGCGCAACCCCTACAAGCGAACGGAACCCCCTATCATCAGAGCTTCAACACCGAGCCCGGACGCCGAGTTAATCGACAACGAACCAGATGAATCAGAAAAACTTATTAACATTCAGCATTCACTGGAGCTGGCCAAAAATAAGCCTGATCTCGCCCGAGATATGCTCAACATGCTCCTAGATTCACTACCGGTAACTCGTACCAACATTGAAACTTACCTTAGCGAAGGCAACCACAAGGAATTACAGGAAACCATCCATAAACTGCACGGTGGTTGCTGCTATTGCGGCGTTCCACGGCTAAAAAAGTACAGCGCAGAGCTGGATGCCAAAATGCAAAGCGCACTGGAAAAGGACGAAGTGACCCCCTTACTTGAAGAAAAAGTTGCGCATTTACTTAGCGTTATTAATCAGCAGCTGGAATGGCAGGCCTCTGTCGAGGTCGAAGCACTTTTTTCTGATGAAGACTGATGATCATCAGACTTCTCCTGAAAAGTATGTTGCTACCGCCACTTTGCCAAATTATATTGGCAGGCGCCGGGCTCTGGCTGTTACGGCGGCATCCAGCCACGGGAAAAGCGTTGATCGCTACTAGCCTTACCAGCTTATTTGCTCTTGCGACGCCTCTCGCCAGCAACGCTCTGCACGCGCGCTTAGAAAACACACCGGCCCTCTCACCCGAAACACTGCCTAGTATTGACGCCCAGGCCATTGTCGTATTGACCGGCGCCCAAAATAACGATACTCCGGAATTTGGTCACCCAATTTCCTCCGGTGAAGCTTTAATGCGACTGAGATACGCTGCTTTCCTGCAGCGCCGTACGCAATTACCTTTATTAGTGACAGGTGGCTTCACAGCAGGCGAAACCACCACAAGTCTCGCCCACACAGCAGCATTCGATTTACAGGACGGATTTCAAGTAACACCCGAATGGCTGGAAAGTAGCAGCAGAACAACCGACGAAAACGCTAAATTCAGTTACGACATGTTAGCGGCAATAAATATCGATAAAATTTTACTCGTATCAAGCGCATATCACATGCCGAGAGCACAACTATTATTCGAAGCAGCCGGGTTTGAGGTTGTGCCAGCACCGACCTATTTTGTCTCTCAACAACCGTTTCGGTTTCACCAGCTCATTCCAAGTGCACGCGCACTCAGTGACAGCACCCAAGCCTTACACGAATGGTTAGGATTACTCTATTACAGAGTGAAAACTACCTAAACAACTCGCGACTCTGTAATGGTTTACCTCCCAAGAGATTGGCAAGCGCGATTCTAGCTAACCTTTTGGCGGCCGCACGCGTTGGCGGCGAGGACCAACTTTGATTACCGATGAGCACAATCTCGCTCGCGGTAAAAATGTCACTCTGAGCAGCAGGCGTTGTGGCCTCGACCACAACGGGCCTAAAGCCATGGTCATAGCGGTAATGAATTTTAGATCCGTCAACAATGGGCTTACCTACTACATCTTCTGTAAAGTTCACCGCGTAACCCAATTCTTCTATCAAATGAAATTCAAACTGCCTTAACGCAATATCTTCCTCACCAGATTCCGCTAGTGCCAAGCGACTCAAACAAAGTCCGTAAGCGTCAAACAAATTGATATTCGCGTCATCCGTCGCAAGCAAACGCTGCAACAATTCATTGACGTAAAGCCCGCAAAACAGCTTTACGCCTTTCGCTAACAGTTGCGGGCTCACTTGTTCGTAGTGGGTAAGGTTTTTAAGTCCAGATTTACCCGAAAAATTGATCACAAAAGGGGTAAAAGCCTGTGGACGAACAACGCCGGGAGACTTTCGCTTAGGCATACGCAGCGCCGCTGTAAAACGGCCGTGTTCGCGTGTAAAGAGTTCAATAAGAATTCGACTATCGGTGTAGTCGCGGTGGTGCAGAATATAGGCAGGGTGGTGCTCTACCTTAATCATCAAAACCAAGGCTACGTAGGGCGCGCTCATCGTCTGACCAGCCACGCCTCACTTTTACCCAGAGGTTAAGCATTACTTTTGAATCGAAGAGCTTTTCCATATCAAGCCTTGCCTGCTGACCAATTTGCTTGATACGGTCGCCTTTATCGCCAATCAACATTCTTTTCTGACCCGATCTCTCCACCAAAATCGCGGCGCTAATGGTAATAAGATTACCCTCTTCCACGAACTCTTCAATTTCGACCGCAGACTGATATGGCACCTCATCCCCTAGCTGGCGGGTAATCTTCTCACGGACTATCTCAGACGCCAGAAAGCGTGAGTTTTTATCGGTAATCTGGTCTTCAGGAAAATAGTGTTCGCCCTCTGGCAGGCGCTCGACAACCAGCCGTTCCAACTGATCTAGATTTTGCATTTTCAATGCAGAAATTGGCACCAACTCGGCCTTAGGCATGCGCTCGGCTAACTTTTGTAGGTGAGGCAATAGGTCGGATTTATTTTCTATTTGATCAACCTTATTGATAGCAACAATTATGGGGCAGTCAACATTATTTACCTGCTGCTCTACCCAGTCGTCCTCTTCCGTCCACTGTTTTTTATCCACCACAAAAATCACAACATCCACATCCTTCAATGCGGAGGAAGCGGTTTTATTCATAAATTTGTTGATGGCTTTTTCTTGGCCTTTGTGAATACCAGGAGTATCCACAAACAACATCTGTACGTGCCCAACAGTTTTAATGCCAAGCACGTTATTGCGTGTAGTTTGCGGCTTGCGGGAAGTAATGCTGATTTTTTGTTCCAGCAGATGATTTAACAGTGTCGATTTACCTACATTAGGTCGGCCGACAATGGCTATATAGCCGGATACAGATTTACTGGGCATCATAAACTCTTGAACGTATTAAATGGCATTGGACGGTACCTCTCTTCATTGATTTTAGCCTCTGGCTTTGCCCGTGATTCTTGCATACGGAAAAACTTACGGGCATGTAGTGGCTAGAGGAAAGCATTAACGCCGTGCTGAGCCCAAGAGCAACTGATAGTATTGCTCTTAGCTTAAACCTAAAATCTGCAACATTTTTTGTGCCGCTAGCTTTTCAGCTTGGCGCTTACTGCTAGCAATGGCTTTGGTAGAATCTAAACCACGACCAACCTCACAACATATCTCAAACTCTGGAGAATGAGAGTCCCCAAGACAACGTAATACTCGGTACTGCGGCAGCGGTTTTTTTCGTTCTTGGAGATATTCCTGCAAGCGCGTTTTTGCGTCTTTTTCGGTTTGCTCTGGCGAAACCTGTTCAAGTCGGGTCGCATACCACGACAACACAATATCCCGACAGACCTCCATGCCAGACTCAAGATAAATGGCCCCAAGAAGAGCTTCTACGGTATCGGCAAGAATCGAAGCCCGTCGAAACCCGCCGCTTTTCATTTCACCCTCGCCGAGAAAAAGGAACTCCCCTAACTTAAAATCGCGTGCAATTTCAGCAAGTGTTTCGCCCTTTACTAAAGTTGCCCTGAGACGGGTGAGGTCACCTTCTCGAGCATGGGGAAAACGATTAAATAGGCTTTCAGCAATGAAAAAATTCAGCAGTGAATCACCTAAAAATTCCATGCGCTCGTTATTTTCTTTCCCAACACTACGATGGGACAACGCTCTGACCAACAAAGATTGATCGTTAAACTCGTAGCCCAATGCCGCGCTGAGCTGCGCTTTATTCAGGTTCGATAAGATACTCACAACAGAGCTCCGGATTGGATGTATCCAGCTGACTTTTAAATGTCAGTAAAACATCTATATTGAGGAACATATGTATACGCTTCTCATATTCATTGTTGACCAATACTCGATCCTTTTTTCGAATCACTTTGAAACTTTCGGCTTCTGGACCCCGGACATTATTAACCATCATGAAATTATCTAGCTTTCGATAGATGTCACGTTTGTCCATACTGCCAAGGTTTTCCTCCTGCTCCGCGAGAGATTTCAAGGCAGCGTCAATCGAGATATTATCAAGATAATGTGGCCCCAAGCGAAAAAAACAGAGCAAGAAAAACCCTGCAACCATGAGGATAACCAACCACGTAATCGAGCCTAGTCCAGCTTGTGATTTAATCGATTTCATATCTTCACTCCACTCAACAATTGGTGAAACTACTTAATGGACCCAGCCCGTGAAAAACTTGGCAGTGTTCCTCCCCAGTGCATCCATACAGCGAATGCTTTGCCCACTATACGCTCTTCGGGAACAGGGCCCCAGACACGGCTATCTGAGCTGTTATCGCGATTATCGCCCATCATGAAATATTCACCGTCACTCAGTACCCACGTACCTTCCGGTCCCGCACGGCCGGCGACACTGCATTTTCGCATCACATGCGATTCGTCGCCCAAGCGCTCCTCTGCCAACTGATAGTGGCCGCCAAAGGCTACACAGCGATTCCTTTCTGTAACGGGTTCACGCTTACTGTTGCTTTGCTCAACCTGTTTACCATTAACATATAGCACTTTATCTTCGTAGCGAATCTTATCGCCAGGTAGACCAATTACGCGCTTAATAAAATAACGGTCCTCATGGGGTGGGAAAAACACCATAACATCACCGCGTTTAGGATCCCCTATGGGAATAATTTTATTGCGAAACACCGGTAGACGAACACCGTAGGCAAATTTGTTAACGGCTATAAAATCGCCCACTTCCAGAGTCGGCACCATGGATTCCGACGGGATCTGAAAAGGCTCAATAATGAAAGACCGCAGGAAAAATACCAGGAACAAAACAGGAAAGAAAGATTTGGAGTACTCAACAAAAGCAGGCTCGGCAGCAACCGCTTCGTAGGCTTTCATGTACTGTTCGTTATTAGGTTTTTCGGCATCAGCCAAATCGGGAAACTGTGTGTTTACACCTGTTATCGCCTGCAACCTCGGTTTACGCAAAAATATAAAATCGTAAACCCAAACTGCGCCAGTACCCCCAACCAGAAGTAGCAGTATCAGCGGTAAATTGATATCCATAGTAGTCCTGTTTAGTTATCCATTTTCAAAACGGCAAGGAAGGCTTCCTGAGGGATCTCCACCCGCCCCACTTGCTTCATGCGTTTCTTGCCGGCTTTTTGTTTTTCTAGTAGTTTTTTCTTGCGGGAAATATCACCACCATAACATTTGGCTGTCACATTTTTCCTCAGCGCCTTCACCGTTGTACGAGCAACGATTTGCCCCCCAATAGCCGCCTGTATGGCCACATCAAACATTTGCCGGGGAATGAGCTCTTTCATTTTATCGGCTAGCGCACGCCCTTTGTACGGAGCATTGTCTTTATGCACAATTATAGCGAGAGCATCGACCTTTTCCGAATTGATCAACACATCCAAACGTACGAGCTTGGCCTCTTGAAAACGTACAAAATTGTAATCGAGAGAGGCGAAACCCCGGCTAACAGATTTCAACCGGTCGAAAAAGTCCATAACCACTTCGTTCATCGGCAAATCGTAGGTTAAGGCAACCTGTCCACCCACATACTGAAGGTTTTTCTGTACGCCACGCTTATCTACACACAAAGTGATAACTGACCCAAGGTACTCGGAAGGCACAAGAATATTGGCCTCACAAATGGGCTCGCGCATTTCTTCAATAAAGCCTATATCCGGCAATTTAGAAGGATTATCAACATGGACGGTTGTACCGTCGGAAGTAATCACTTCATAGATTACCGTCGGCGCTGTGGTAATGAGATCAAGATCATATTCTCGCTCAAGTCGCTCCTGAATAATCTCCATATGGAGCATGCCGAGAAAGCCGCAGCGAAACCCAAAACCAAGCGCATCTGAACTTTCTGGTTCGTAAAATAGCGAAGCATCATTCAGTGTTAACTTTGCCAATGCATCACGAAATGCTTCATAGTCATCCGAACTGACGGGGAACAAACCCGCATAAACCTGAGGTTTAACTTTTTTAAAGCCCGGCAGAGAATCCACATCTGAAGTGTGGGAATGGGTGAGGGTATCGCCCACCGGTGCACCGTGGATATCTTTAATACCCGCGACAATAAACCCAACCTCGCCCGCGTGCAGTACCCCTGTGTCTTTACGTTTTGGGGTAAAGACACCGACAACATCCACCACGTGGGCTTTACGGATGGACTTGGCCACAATCTTTTCTTTAGCTTTTAAAGTACCCTGGTTTACCCGCACCAATGACACAACACCAAGGTAGTTATCGAACCAGGAATCTATAATCAGCGCCTGCAGTGGCGCATCTTTATCACCTACAGGTGCAGGAATGCCCTGCACTAGGACTTCCAGCACCTCTTCTATACCTAACCCCGATTTGGCGCTACAACGAACGGCCTCGGTGGCATCTATACCAATAATATCTTCAATTTCTTGGGCCACCCGATCGGGTTCAACTTGGGGTAAATCCATTTTATTCAGCACTGGAATCACCTCCAGCCCTTGCTCGATCGCGGTGTAACAATTGGCTACCGACTGCGCCTCCACGCCTTGAGCGGCATCGACAACCAGAAGCGCGCCCTCACATGCCGCCAAAGACCGGGAAACCTCATAGGAGAAATCGACATGCCCAGGCGTATCAATGAAGTTGAGCTGATAGGTTTCACCATCTTTCGATTTGTAATCAAGGGTCACACTTTGAGCTTTGATGGTGATACCTCGCTCACGCTCGATATCCATGGAATCCAACACCTGCGCTTCCATCTCACGAGCGGCTAAACCGCCGCAGTGCTGGATGAACCGGTCCGCTAGAGTGGACTTCCCGTGGTCAATGTGGGCGATGATGGAGAAATTTCGAATACGACTTAGATCTGTCACTAGTGCTGGCTACTCAATAATATTGCGTTGAAACCCATTCCCAAGCCTTACATGAGTCCATCCATCTGCATGGATTAAGGCCGGAAAAATTTGGCGCAAGTCTACAGTATTTAAGGGGGAGAGGCCATGAAGCCGCCCGCGGCTTGGAACCGGCGGGCGAAGGGCATGATAAACAGCTTACTGTAAGCGAATGGTGCGGAAGGTTGGCCTACCATCGCGGAAAAAACGAATAGGCAGCAGACTATCGGAGGGTAACTTTGCAGTAATCCGAGTGTAATCCTCGAATGTGTTTATCTGCTCAAAACCCAGCTGCGCAATAACATCCCCAGGCGCAACACCAGCATCAGCAGCAGCGCCCTGTGGATCAACACGGGTTACTCGTACCCCACCAGGTAAGCGCCACTTGTCTTTTAGTGCTGCGTCCACAGTTTCGACCGCTAAACCTAAGCGATCTAGACCAGAATCCTGCGATGAACTCAGTGCCGGCGGCGCGTCAGCGCCACCGGGCAACCGGCCAACAACAACCCGTAATGTTTTTTTCTTACCCTCACGCATAACCACTACCGGTACTTTAGTATCTGGCGGTGTTGAGCCCACGACATGAGGAAGATCACCGGAGGTTACGATGGTGCTCTTGCCAAACTTAAGGATAATATCACCCACCCGAATCCCCGATTTATCGGCAGGCCCGCCCCGCTCCATTTGCGCAACCAGTGCACCCTGCGGCTTTTTCAGGCCAAATGAATCGGCAAGGTTTTTATCGACTTCCTGAATAACAACCCCTAACCAGCCTCGATCAACCCGACCTTTCTCCTTAAGCTGCGATACCACGTTAATAGCCACCGCAGACGGAATAGCAAAAGAGAGCCCAATTGAACCGCCGGAACGGGTGTATATTTGGGAGTTTACACCGACCACTTTGCCTTCTAGATTAAACAGCGGCCCGCCTGAATTACCCGGGTTAATCGCCACATCGGTCTGGATAAAGGGCACATAGTTTTCATTTTTTTCCGTGGGAATACTGCGCCCAATCGCACTGACAATACCGGCACTGGCAGAAAAGTCGAGCCCAAACGGTGACCCAATTGCCACCACCCACTCGCCAACTTTCAGCGCTTCGCTCGACTCCAACTCTAGAAACGGCAGGTCGTCTTCATCGACTTTTAACAACGCGAGATCAGATCGCGGGTCAGAGCCGATGATCATTGCTTTAAATTCTCGCCGATCGACCAAACGTACCACTATCTCATCAGCATCTTCTATGACGTGGTTATTGGTCAGTAGGTAGCCGTCCGCAGAAATGAAAAAACCCGACCCCATGGAGTGCATATTGCGCTCGGGCATTTCTCTGGGCTCGAATAAATGACGAAAAATATCGGGAATTTGGTGACTAGGGGGCAGGTTTAAGCCCCCCTGTTTCACTTTGGTAACCGTATTAATTTTGACTACAGCAGGAGAGGACTTTTCAATTAGCGGTGTAAAGTCTGGAAGGTTATAACCGGCTGCGGAGGCAACTGCAGGCAATACAAGAACCAGCAGAATCATAAACCTTACAATCATTCGTATTTCTCCGATATTTCGCTTGTATATGAAAGACTATCTTCTTTAATTCAGAACATCTGATTAACAACAGGTTCCCGATTTGTAGAATTCACTTCCAGCAGGGTTGCATGCAGGCATTCTCTAGACACTAATATTCGGGCGCTTGTACGGACAATCAATCCCCCCGCAAATAAACCCAAACATGTCGCCGCTAAAAGCCAGCCCTCGTGCGCAGTGAACCGCGAGCACAGCACCAGCCCCAACAGCATCGAGAGCATCGGTAAACCATAGCTGAAAAAAGCACCTTTTACGAAGGCGGCCTCTTCAACACCAATCGTTACTTCATCACCCACAACCAGATCGGACGACGAAAGAGAGGATGAAAATAATGCCTTAACACGAGTGAATTGACTGCCCGCTGAGGCTAGTAATTTCTGACCACAGCCATGCCGAGCCCTGCATTGAGAGCACGCTGACTGCTGCAGGGTTTCAACCCATACACCATCTTCATCTAGCGCAATAACTCTGCCAATTTCAGTCAACATGAAAGAACTTACTCCGGGAAGGACATACAGATACGACCTATTGTAATGCTAAAACCTAGGGCGCTTCACAATTACTGTGGAATCGGTAAATCTGCGGTAGCCTTGCTGGCCTCCGGATTAACGATTGAGCGAAGTATTCGCAGCGCCGAGGCTTCGGGCAGCTCGCCCACCAAAGTCACATGCAAGAATGTGTCGTCAAAACGAAATAAATCCATCATCAGCAGGGTCGCGCCACGCTGAGCCACACCTCTGGGAATACGTTGTGCCGCATTATTCTCGGGCACTAAACTTGGGTTTGCAAACACAGAAAACGCCGACAATCCATCGGTGTACGTATGCACCAAGCCGTCAAGCTCAGTCCATTGCGAGCTGGCTAGGGTGAATCCCGAAGGCACCCAAGTAGGAAGCCACTCTGTGAGTGGGTTTTCGCCCTCGGTAGGCGTTTTACTGGTCATTATTGCTGCCCGCTCACCACACACAGGGGAATCCCTTGGCGTTGCCACAAAAGCATCAAGCTCTTCGTCGCTCCACTGCGGGTTATATTCAAAAGCGACGAACTGCATACGCTCCAGCACTGATTTAGCCGACATAATCAATACTTTCAGCAACACACCGGATTCAATATCGACCCCCAAGCTCATGCCATACCGCTGATTATCCTTCGGCAAAAGCTGCACAACGGCCACTGTGCGACCAGCAACGCGGTCATAACCTTTAAAATACAGGTGGTAATATTCGTTAAAGCCCACCGCTCGGCCATTACTGGTTGCCAGCGTTGCTCCGCGAATCATACGCCCCCCCAGTGACTCACAAGCGGCCGCGCGGCCGTCTAGAGCAAGCGATTGTTCCGGGCCATTAAGCTGCACATAGCGCTCGTGCTCAACGCCGTCGATGACGGCATGGGTAACATCCAATGTTTCTAAACTGCCACCATGCTCATAGGTAAACACACCACGATAGTTATGCTTGCGCATGGCATTGGTTAGCTGGGCAAGTATTTTCTCGGCAGAGGGCTCGGTTTCCACTGCGTGGACAAAAAGTGGCGCAGTAAAAAGGGCAAGTAGTATACCCGCCCGAAAACTGTTCTTTAGATAATCAAAAAGCACGTAGCGCTCAACCTTTTTGATATGTTGGAAAGGAGCGAAAGAATTTTTCACGCTTTAAATGAGGTTTATTCAGCCTCGCTCGGCGTTAGCGTTTTTTCAGGGGTGTCATTAACTGCACCACTTTGCATGCTATCAACCTGCGCATTCAAATCGGTAAGACGGGCAAAGGATATCACCCCAAGATCACTATTTTCCGACACCTGCTGTGCATGAATCATCATCAAACGACTGAAATGTGCCTGTAATTCAGGGTCTGCAACCATGGGCAGGGTTCCATTCTCGCTAGCCGGTATGCTGCGTGTAAGACCCTGCGAGGGTAAATTTTGACGGGGGGCATTCTGCACGGTGCTGACCGTGCGAGCCGATAGCTGAGGGGCATCAAAACCAGCCGGTACTACTGCCGAATTAAGATCCGGAGCAACGAAAGGCTCGACATCGGCAAGATTCGCATGGGGCTGTTCATCCACGCGCTCTGAGTACTGCTGAACCCCCACCAATAACCCAAGCGCAACAGCCGCGGCAATGCTGCTCTTTGCCATGGCGTCTAACCATTTTCGGGCTTTACCACCAGTAGAGGTAGAGGAGTGCGAAGGCTCTACTGCAATTTCCGCACGAAGATGTTCTGATAAATCGACAGGCATAGCCGCAGACGGCTCATTTCTGAGAATGGCACTGGCCACATGATAACGCTGCCACTTTGCTCTAACGTGGTCGCTGTCTTCTGCCTCCCGCAGAACGCGCCGCACATCAAGGTCATTGCCTTGGTTGTCCAACAGGGCAGAAATGGATTCGCTAACAGCTGCACTGATATCAAGTACTTTTTCGTCATTGATACCCGATGGCTTTTCGTGATCTGAACGAGAACTCATAAAATAACGCCTGGAGTTAAAATCGCAGCTTTTGAAGCTGTCATTGTAATCAATTTTTTTGTGCCTGGAGTATTTACCTGCTCTTGCCAGAGACAGTAAACCATACTCACCAAATCAGACACCCTTACACCCGTTTTGTTTCAACACATTACTAAATTTTTTACTGCCATCGCTGAACAACAAACCCTAGGGCGCAAGCTAATTCAGCAGGGGCGCCATCTGCTTATCAATGGACTCCCTTGCACGAAAGATTCGCGAGCGAACGGTGCCCACAGGACAGCCCATTACCTCAGCAATTTCTTCGTAGCTCATACCCTCCATTTCCCTTAGAGTAACGGCTGTTCGCAAATCCTCTGGCAAGCTTCTTAGCGCTTTATGTACAACGGTCTCAAGCTGGTCTCGCATCATTTGACCTTCAGGCGAACCCAAGTCCTTAAGCTGCTCACTGCCGCTGTAGTACTCGGCATCTTCCACATCAACATCGGAAGACGGTGGCCTACGCCCACGAGACACCAGATGATTCTTCGCTGTGTTGATGGCAATGCGGTAGATCCAAGTATAGAAAGCACTATCACCACGAAAATTAGGCAGCGCGCGATAGGCCTTAATAAAGGCTTCCTGGGCTACATCCTGCACCTCCGCACTGTCTTTAACGAACCGGCTAATGATTGCTAGAATTTTATGCTGGTACTTCAACACCAACAGATCGAATGCGCGCTTATCACCCTTCTGTACACGGGCAACCAGCTGTTCATCTGTTTGAGAAGCGGGTTGAACCGCCATTGACTACTCCCAAAGCTTCTATACAGAAGCAACTTAAACCTATTATTGCTTTGATATTAGCCCAGTGAGCGTATTCGCCACTGGACCAAAAGACCAGACAACCCTGTTTCCGATCGGCAGTTCAGGAATATCTGATTAATCGACTAAAATAAAGTTCCATACGCCACTGATTTTTTACTGCATACCCTGATGCGTTCACAGCCTCTAAGGTTAGGCCAGATCAATAAATATCAATGGTAGAATCGCCCTTTAGGCAATTATTACTGCTTCGTGAAGCACTTAGGGTATAGTCCATTCTAAGCCATAATCCCCAACCATAGACCGCCGCTATCGATGATCAAAAACCAAACAGCCAGCCCGTTCAGTTACGACGTACTTATTCTCGGTAGCGGTGCTGCAGGGCTATCACTGGCGCTAAACCTAAACCCACAATTAAACGTTGCCGTACTCAGTAAAAGCCAACTCAATGAAGGTTCAACCTGGTATGCCCAGGGCGGCATAGCCGCCGTACTGGACGATAACGACTCCATTGAATCGCACGTCACGGACACCCTCAACGCCGGTGGCGGGCTGTGCCATAAAGACGCGGTAGAATTCACCGTGAGCCACAGTACTCAGGCTATTCAATGGCTGATCGACTTGGGCGTCAATTTTACTCGCAAACCCAGCTCTGGTGACTTTCACCTAACGCGCGAAGGCGGTCACAGCCAAAGACGTATTATTCACAGTGCTGACGCCACTGGGCGGGCGCTACATACCACGCTGATCGAAAAAGTAGAAGCCGCCCCCAATATTAAACTGTACGACCACTTTATCGCCCTAGACCTAATTTCACAGCCAGACCCATCAAGTAAAAAACTCCGCTGTACAGGCGCCTACGTTTACAACCGCAATACCGACAGTGTGGATACTTTTGCCGCAAAAACCGTGGTTCTTGCCACCGGCGGCGCCAGCAAAGTATACCTCTACTCCTCTAACCCCGACGGCGCCAGTGGTGACGGCATTGCCATGGCATGGCGAGCAGGCTGCCGCGTGGCGAACATGGAATTTAATCAGTTTCACCCTACTTGCCTGTTTAACCCGAAGGCAAAATCCTTTTTGATTACCGAAGCTGTTCGCGGAGAAGGTGGCAAATTACGCCTACCTAACGGCGAACGTTTTATGGATCGCTTTCACAAACTGGGAGAGTTAGCACCACGAGATGTAGTCGCACGCGCAATAGACCATGAAATGAAACGGCTTGGTAGCGATTGCGTTTATCTTGACATCAGTCACAAAACACCGGAGTTTATTGCTTCTCACTTTCCTACCGTAAAACAGAAATGCCTGAGCTACGGAATTGATATCACCAAAGAAGCAATTCCAGTGGTGCCAGCCGCACATTACACCTGTGGTGGCGTTGTAGTCGATAAATCAGGACAAACGGATTTGAGTAACCTCTACGCCATTGGTGAAACCTCTTTTACCGGGCTTCACGGCGCGAACCGTATGGCCAGTAACTCACTACTCGAATGTGTGGTTTATGCGCAGTCTGCCGCTAACGCTATAGAGTCTTCTATCAATGCCATTGCCCCTCACACAGCCATAGCCGGTTGGGATGCAACCCGCGTAACCAACTCCGATGAAGATGTTGTTATTTCGCACAACTGGGACGAGCTACGCCGCTTTATGTGGGACTATGTGGGCATTGTGAGAACACAAAAACGCCTCGAAAGGGCCGACCACCGAATAAAATTACTTAAAAAAGAAATTAACGAATACTATTCCAACTACAAAGTAGGCAACGACCTTATCGAGCTACGCAACTTAGCCGTGGTTGCAGAGCTCATAATTCGCTCCGCTATGCGCCGCAAGGAAAGCCGTGGCCTGCACTACTCGCTCGACTACCCTAATCTGGCTGAAGTAGCCCGCGACACTATACTTGTGCCTGATAATTTTGCCAGCCAGGACATCATCGTCCATCAGAACTGACGCCACCCAGAGGTAATTGGCGCAGTAAAATGCGTAATTGCCGGAAGGCGTCTTCATCTTTAAAACTTTGCCTAATCAGAATAAGTGAACTGGGAATAGCTAACGCACGAGGCTTGCGAAACATTAGCGCCACAAGAAAGCGTGTGAGGAAAATTTCGCGCACACCTGCACCTGCACCCAATCCAACCGCTATCGAGGTGCTGTTATTTTGCTTATCCGTGAAAACAAGCTGGTTATCCTGAATCTGCAATCCAACAATAACTCGCATTTGCTGCCAAAACCGCCATTGCCAGTAACCACTCAACAACCAGACCGCTACAGCACCTCCCCTTACCCACCAGTCAACCTGAAAAGTAAAAAGTAGGCAAAACACCAGCACATGTAGGGCAACACTCCACCAAACAAGTATTGCCGCAGGCTGGAGCTCAAAATATGCCGAGGCACCCTGCCTAAGCATAACTACCCGCCTGCATTTGTAGCGTGGCTGCGGACAATGACTACAATCTCACGGATGTCGGCCTCTTCAGGCTCACCTTTGTGTAAAAACCACTGGAACATATCCGGATCTTCACATTCCAACAGCTTTTCAAACAACTGCTGCTCCCGTTCGGGTAACGATGAATATACGTTTTCCACAAAGGGGGATAGAATCAGATCCAATTCCAACATGCCTCGGCGTGCGGCCCAACGTAGACGATTTAATTCCATAAAAAATACCGGGTAGAAAAAATACGGGGGTCGATTGTAGCATGTGGCTGCAGGAACGAATTCGCCAACCAACACTAGGCCCACAAAACCCCATACGCAAGAACGCTGTTATGACTAAAAATCAAACGCCCGTAGGGCAAGAAAACCAACTTATCGCCCTACCCCATTACACGCTCATCACCGTTCAGGGTGAAGATAGTGAAAAATTCCTTCAGGGGCAATGCACCTGTGATTTCACCCGTCTAACAACCCATGAGTGGTTGCTGGGCGCACACTGTAACGCTCAGGGGCGCATGCACAGCAGCTTTTACAGCGCAAGCTTAAGCGATGGTAGTATTGCCTTGCGGTTGCACACCAGCATTAAAGACTCAGCTTTAGCTGCGCTAAGTAAATACATTGTATTTTCCAAAGCAGACATTAAAGCCACGGAGGTTGCCGTGTACGGACTTATAGTCTCGGAAGATACCAAGATTATTCCCGCCACCGATGCAGCGCTGCCTACCCTAGGTCACTTCAGCACCCCAATAGAAGGGCTTACAATACTGCGGCTAGACGAACAGCGATGCGAACTCTGGATTAACGACAAGAGATTAGCGGCCATAATTGCCGCTCAGTGTGAAAATGGTTTATCTGCAAAACCACAGGCGTGGGCCATTCAAAATATTCAACGTGGCATTGCAGAGGTACGCGTCGAATCAGCCGAAAAGCTGATTCCACAGGATCTCAATTTTCAACTACGAAATGGTATCGCATTCCAAAAAGGCTGCTATACAGGGCAAGAAATCATCGCCCGCATGCACTACAAAGCCACACTCAAAAAACATCTTTACAGAGGTACACTAAAGCTGCCCGACGACGCTACACCACCCGCCTACGGCAACAGCATAATGCTTACCGGAGCAAGTCGTAGCAGCGGTTTTGTAGTTGATGCTGGGCATCTTGGTGATGGGCACTATGAATTTTTAGCCTTGGTTAAAGACGAAACCACCGCCAGTGAAAACGTCATTCTCGAGGTTCCGTCACAACCAAAAATCACATGGCTACCCCTACCATATGCTATACCTTAACAAAGCGAACACCAGCCCCTCTCCTGCAACCAAATAATCCCCCCGCCAATTCAGCGGGCCAAATTGGTGCTCGCTGCATCCTTACTCTGCTAACGTCAGCGAATGAGAGAGCCAATATGAATGCCCTTGCCGAACAGGTTTTGCAAGATATCAACGGTGCCATCGATAACGACAAACTAATACTCCCAACACTACCCGAAATTGCACTGCGGGTACGGGAAGTAGCCG
The DNA here is from genome assembly GCF_014218805.1 of Teredinibacter franksiae. Lineage (NCBI taxonomy): Bacteria > Pseudomonadati > Pseudomonadota > Gammaproteobacteria > Cellvibrionales > Cellvibrionaceae > Teredinibacter > Teredinibacter franksiae. The sequence continues at coordinate 876,195 of NZ_JACJUV010000001.1, forward strand.
ACGACCCAGATGCCAGTATTAGACAACTAGGTAATGCCATCAGCTCAGATGCAGCACTGACGGCAAGAGTGATAAAAATTGCCAACAGCCCACTGTTTCGAGCCCGCCGAGAAATTGAAGACTTGAATATGGCTCTTTCACGCCTGGGAATGCAGTACACCTGTAACCTTGCAACCGGGCTGGCAATGGAGCAAATGTTTCAAGCTACGTCGGATTTAATCGACAAACGCTTGCGCGCAGTGTGGTCGCGCTCCAGTGAAATAGCCGGAATGTGCCATGTATTATGCAAACACCGAACAAATCTTCGAGCCGACCAAGCCGCCCTGGCTGGCCTAGTGCATCAAATCGGAGTGCTACCCGTACTCTCCTACGCCGAAGACAACCCTTCCCTTATGTCCAGCAGCATGGCGTTGGATGGTGTTATTGAGGCTATCCACCCAAAGCTAGGCGTTAAAATTCTGACCACTTGGGAGTTCCCAACCGAACTTCGTAACGTACCGGTAGATTATTTAAACTTCACCCGTAAAATCGATAAGCCGGATTATGCCGATCTTGTGACGGTTGCCATGCTCCAAAACCAGGCCAGTGGCGTGGGTGACTACTTCGCCGAACTAGACTTAACCACCGTGCAGGCGTTTTACCGTTTGGATCTCGACCCGAATATTGAAGCCGCAGAAGCAGAAAATTTGAGCGAAGAAATGGAAGCAGCAATGGCAATGCTATCGAATTAAAGATAAAAAACAAAAAAGCCTGCCGTAATCGGCAGGCTTTTTTATAAAGCGCTTTTACGCTTAATCAGACGCAAATTCCGTATCCGCGAAACTTGAACCCTTTAATTGAACAACCGCATTTCTACCACCGGCGTTTAGCACCAAGCTTTTATACAAAGCAACAATAGCCTCCTTGGTAACATTTGGGAATTCGGCTTTCAGTTTTTCTTTACTATCGAAATCCAACCTGCCGCCATAAAAATCGCTCAATAATGGCCCCATCTCTTCATGGTAGTCGGAGGGCAACTTATTCAACAGTGCAAGTTGCGACGTTTTAATCTGCTCGATAACCTCTGGCGCGGTTGCTTCCAGCTCAGAAAGAAACTCTTTCTGAAAGCGTTCGATACGGGTTTTTATTGCGGGTAAATCTTTGTTGTTACTCTGCACGTAAAATAACAGTCCGGCGAAGTCGCCATCGGTACTAGCAGCGGTACCCACCACGTACCCCAATTGTTCGTTGGTACGTAATTGAGTGAAGAAGCTGTTACCCAGCAATGCATCCAAGGTTACGAGCTGAGCTTTACTGAGTATGCTTTTTTCTGCAACGCTGAACTGCTGTAATAGGGCGTTATCCGTGTGTCCCGTTAGCGCCTCCTTATAGACGATATTTTTTCCTGCAACGGGGTCCATCGGTTTGCGCACATAAAGCTCAGAACTTTTACGCTTTACTGGCAAACGACCCTCAACATCAGCCGCTATTTTTAGAACCGTACTTTCATCATAATTACCGTAGGCAAAAACCCGCAGACGGTTATGGGTAAATAGTCGACCCTTATAATCGAGCAGCTCCTGCTTAGTCAGCCCGTCAACCACTGTTTTTTCTTCTTCTCGGCTCCAGCTATTTTCCATTAGCTGTCGGCCTAGCAAATCTCCCAACTGACGAATGGGTGGCGACTTTTCCCGGTTAATTAAGTTCTGCCGTAGGCTATCCTTCGCTTTGGCGAACTCCGCATCGGAAATACTCCAGTCTGCCAACTCCGTAAAAATTCGCTCGACCAGCAATGGGTGCTTGGCATTAAACTCACTCAAGCTCACAACAAAATCTGTTTTGTTGAATAAAAACTGTATACCTATACCCGCTTGTCCAGCACGATCCACCAACGAGAGCTGCTGTGAGTTCATAGCTGAAGCAAACAATTTCGCCAACATTTGATTTTTCGCATTGGCACTAGACATGGGCGTATTTAGCAAGATGTCGATTTTGCCCTTTTGCCCCTGAAACTGTTTACTGTGCGTAAGCCACACCTCTACACCATCAGTATCTTTGAGTAGCTTGGGTTTCTCCAGCGTTGATGGCAGAACCTTGACAGCCGATTTAGAAAACAAATCATTTTCTGCCGGGAGTTGATACTGCATGCTTGCAGCGAGCGCTTTCCAGCGTTTAATATCCGCCGATTCAACAGCTTGCACATCATAGGCACCCTCATGAAAAGGCACGGGAGTGGTTGCACTTTCAGTTTGGCTAATGTACCAAATACGTGCTCGCTCCGGCTCAAGCTGCTTAAGTACATTACGAACAGCTTTGCGGTCAAATTTTTCATACACATACGGGTGGGCTATAGCCCACTGTGGTTCAAACGTCAGCAACGTCGCACTTAAACCAATTGCGGTCTGCAAAGGTTGCTGCATTTCCATATTGGCAAACTTTTTCTGGTTAATCGCTTGCTGCTCTAGGAAATATTTTTCGTCGACACCATGCTTGCGAATTAAGTCTACATAAGCAAATAGAGACGCGATAATTTCATCACGCTTTGTCATGCCTTCGTCGGTAAGTTCCGCGTAAATCTCGAAATTTCCATCGTAGTCATTTGCGGAAGGATTCACCCTAGCATAAACCGCTTTTGCCAAATTCTTCTCACGCAACTGCTGGGCGACTGTACCCGGTTCTTCCGACGCTAAAAGGCTAACGATATAATTATTCGGTTTGGATTTCCACTGATCGAGGTTGTTCGGGATTGGGAAACTCAATACCAGCATTTTTAAATCCATCACCGATTTATAATGAATTTTTTTGCCCATTTCAGTCGCAGTAACACCAGGAACCTTTACCGAAGGCTTTTCAATGTACTTATTTTCAACGCCCCCAAAATGTTTTCTCGCCAAAGCTTCCTGCTGATCCAGTGGCAACTTACTGACCATAACCAACTTCATAATATTGGAGGAGTAATAGCGGTTAAAAAAGGAAACCAGCTCTTCGTTTAATATTGACCCCTCTTTATCCGCTAAGGTTTCCAGATTTCCGACGGCCAGCTGACTGGCGGGGTGCTGAGGGTTGCCGGTAATACCGCTGAGGTAGTGAATAATGCGGCCATCTTGACTGCGCCCCATAGACCATTCACTGTTCACAGCATTACGCTCTTTGTCACTGTATTCTAGGTCGAACAACGGCGCTTTAAAATAATCACTGAACATATCAAGGGCTTCGTCCAGTTTTTCGGCAGGCAGAGAGAAAAAGTAATTAGTATGATCCGCTGCGGTATAAGCATTCCAGCTTCCCGAATTATGATCGATAAACTTCTGCAGAGTATTGGGCTCAGGGTATTTCTCTGTACCTAAAAACAACATGTGCTCTAAATAGTGCGCCAGCCCCTGCTGATTCGCCGGGTTTTGGAAACTGCCAACACCTAGCGCCAAAGAAACTGCAGAGATATCACTACTGGTATCCTGCACCAGTAACACTTCCATCTCGTTGGCTAGCGTTAACGTAGCGAATTGACGCGTATCTTTTGGACTTTTCAGTATAGCGGCGGGCGCACTCTCGGCCTTTACGCCTGCCATCTGCTCGGGTGCAGTTTCACATCCTTGCAGACCAAAAATTAACGCCACAAACGACGTAACTAGCAGCAGTTTTCTCAGCATTTGTTTATCCTTATAGTCATATTTCAAAGCGCGTTATCATAGCAGTAAATACGTCAACTGACCTGCCAGCCGGAGTGCAGACTATGAACGAACACGAAAAGCTCAATTATGTTGAATTCCCCGCCCAAGATTTGACCGCAACCAAGGCCTTTTTCTCCGAAGTATTTGGCTGGGCGTTTACCGACTACGGCCCGGAATACACAGCCTTCGATTTTCAAGGGCTTCACGGAGGCTTTTATGCGGCGGAGACAGCTTCCTCTACAGCGAACGGCAGTGCCCTGTTGGTTTTCTATAGCGCCAATCTGGAGGTCACTCAGGATAAGGTCGAACAGGCTGGCGGGGGTATTGTAAAACCCATATTCAGCTTCCCTGGAGGCCAGCGCTTTCACTTTTGCGAACCCAGCGGCAACGAGTTGGCCGTATGGTCTGACAAGTAAGATCACCGGCTACCGAAAAGCAATGCCCGTAAGGGCCGCCTCTATTAATTGACTCTACCCTCTGCGTGGCCTGACAAGACATAGTGTAAGGCGGGCTGCGTAGCGGCAGTCTGGTTACCTTTCCAAGCTGGCCAACGCCGCAATAAGGTTTGCTAGGCTGCACCCTTAGGGGCTTTGTGTGCGGCTCATAGACGTGGACATAAATAAACGCCCATAAAAAACGCCACCCGAAGGTGGCGTTATGCTCTTACAAATGTGAGTGGCTATGCCACTTCAGCAGACTTCGCCTGTTGAGGGCCTGCGGCCACAAGGGCCTTACCTTCATCATTGTCGGTGAACTTTTCAAAATTCTTGACAAACAAGCCTGCCAGTTTTGCCGCTTTATCATTCCATCCGGCAACATCTTCATAGGTGTCGCGAGGGTCGAGAATGCTGTCGTCTACGCCAGGCAGTGAGGTTGGCACTTCCAAATTGAATACCGGAATTGATTTTGTCTCAGCTTTGTCAACACTGCCATCCAGAATCGCATCGATTATACCGCGAGTATCCTTGATGGATATGCGCTTACCGGTACCATTCCAGCCAGTATTGACGAGGTAAGCCGTTGCACCTGCAGCCTCCATACGAGCAACCAGCTCCTCCCCATACTTAACAGGGTGTAAAGTCAGGAAGGCTTTACCGAAACAGGCTGAGAACGTCGGTGTAGGCTCAGTAATACCGCGCTCCGTACCGGCCAACTTCGCCGTGAACCCCGAAAGAAAGTGATATTTGGTTTGCTCTGGGCTCAACTTCGACACAGGAGGCAATACGCCAAACGCATCAGCGGTTAAGAAAATAACTTTCTTGGCATGCCCTGCGCGTGAAGGTGGTGGCACAATATTTTCGATATGATCGATTGGGTAAGATACACGAGTGTTCTCAGTAACTGAGCCGTCGTCGTAATCTACTTTACCGTTTGCATCCACAGTCACATTTTCGAGCAAGGCATCACGCCTGATAGCCTTATAGATATCGGGCTCGCTCTCTGGGTCGAGGTTAATGGTTTTGGCGTAACAGCCGCCTTCAAAGTTAAATATACCGTTGTTGTCCCAACCATGCTCGTCGTCGCCAATTAACTGGCGCTTTGGATCAGTAGAAAGCGTTGTTTTACCGGTGCCAGACAGGCCAAAGAAAATTGCAACATCGCCTTGCTCTCCGACATTGGCCGAACAGTGCATAGACGCCATATGCTTAAGTGGCAGGTAATAATTCATCATGGCGAACATGCCTTTTTTCATTTCGCCACCGTACCAAGTACCACCAATCACCTGCATTTTTTCAGTCATATTAAACACGGTGAAAACTTCAGAGTTCATGCCGTGTTTTTTCCAATTTGGATTCGATGTTTTGGAGCCGTTCATGACAACGAAGTCTGGCTCACCATAAGCTTCCAGCTCAGCGTCAGAGGGGCGAATAAACATATTACTGACAAAGTGTGCCTGCCAGGCGACCTCCATAATGAAGCGCACTTTCATGCGGGTATCTTCGTTGGCACCGCAGAAAGTATCTACGACAAATAGACGCTTAGCGGAAAGTTCTTCAACAACGAGTTTTTTTAGGTCTGCCCAAGCTTCAGGCGTAATAGGCTTATTATCATTGTGTGCAATGTCAGAATCCCACCATAGGTGCTCTTTACTAACATCATCGTAAACTATGAATTTATCTTTTGGCGAGCGCCCGGTAAAAATGCCCGTCTGTACAGCGACGGCTCCGGACTCTGTAACGACACCTCGTTCAAAACCTTCGAGGTCGGGATTCGTCTCTTCTTTAAATAGTTGATCGTAAGAAGGGTTGTAGACGATTTCCTTAACGTCACAAATACCATATTTAGAAAGGTCAATCTTTACAGCCATTATGTTGTCTCCCAAGAATAGAGTGGGTGAATAGAAATCCTTTAGTACAGTGCGGATTTTAGACAACAGGCCGCACCGGAATTATTCAGTAGACTTATAGTTCGGCGCCTTTTGACAGTTCCTATTATATGTATACCAGTTTTTTTAGGGAAATTTTCCAATTGACGCACGTCAAGGATTGGATGTACTTCGTGCAAATAATTTTTGACCACTAAAACACAAAACACTATAGGCTAGAATTATGGAGCGCCACGTCAAGGCTGCATAAAAGATAGAACAGAATTATGACAATGACCAATCGATTGGCAACAAATTTCGGGAAGTTAAGAATTCATTCGTTTTTGCGAAGTGTCCATTTCCCAAAAAACCACGGTGCGCCGATAACGGGGAAGGATGCGCTGACGTTAAAACATAATGGCGCGTATTATCGATAATTTGACCTTTTTTTTGCGCGTACCCCCCCCACAGTAAAAAAACTAAACGATCTGTTTGCTTGTTAAGTGCTTGAACAACCGCGTCAGTGAAGGTTTCCCACCCTTTTCCTTGATGTGAGCCTGGACGAGCTTGCTCGACCGTTAGTGTCGCGTTAAGTAACAAAACACCCTGCGCGGCCCAACCCTGCAAACAACCTTGGTCTGGAATGGGTATGCCCAACTCCTGATTAATTTCTTTAAATATGTTTCTCAACGATGGCGGAATTCGCACACCGGGTAAAACCGAGAAGCATAAACCATGCGCCTGTCCCGGTCCGTGATAGGGGTCTTGCCCCAGTATTACAACTTTTACTTCTGAAAAAGGAGTTGCGTTAAGCGCATTAAATATAAGGCTACTATCGGGATAAATCGCTTTTTCCGCCTCCTTTTCCGTACGCAGGAAGTTACATAATTGCTGCATATAAGGCTTATTAAATTCCCCACCCACAGCCGTCATCCAGCTGGGGTGAAGATTGATTTCCGAACCTAAATCCACCACAAAGTCTACTCTGGACGCATGTGCGGAAATAACAGCACATCGCGTATAGACGGGGAATCGGTAAGTAGCATAACCAAGCGGTCGATGCCAATACCCTCACCGGCGGTAGGCGGCAAACCGTATTCAAGCGCTCGAATATAGTCCGCATCGTAATGCATCGCTTCGTTATCTCCGGCATCTTTTTCGGCTACCTGAGCTTGAAAGCGCTCGGCCTGATCTTCGGCATCGTTGAGCTCGGAAAAACCGTTAGCGAGCTCACGCCCAGCAACAAAAAACTCGAAACGATCCGTTACAAAAGCATTATCGTTATTACGACGGGCCAAAGGCGAGACTTCTGTAGGGTACTCGGTAATAAAGGTTGGCTGCTCCAAACGGTGCTCTACGGTTTTCTCAAATATTTCGATTTGAATTTTACCTAAGCCCCAAAAATCTTTTAGCGGTATGCAAAGTTTCTCAGCCACCTTTTTAGCCGAGTCCAAAGTGTTAATGTCGTCGGCAGACAAATCAGTATTGAAGTGCAGAATTGAATCAAACACACTTAAACGCTGGAAAGGCTTGGCGAAATCGTAAGTGACTGTTACCGCTTCTTCACCCTCCTTCGCCGGCTTGGTATTAACCACTTCGCTAGAACCCAATACCGTCTTGGTAAGCTCACGCAACATGTCTTCAGTTAAATTCATGAGGTCGTTGTAATCGGCGTAGGCCTGATAGAACTCGAGCATGGTGAACTCGGGATTATGGCGCGTAGATAACCCTTCATTGCGGAAATTCCGGTTGATTTCGTACACACGCTCAAAGCCGCCAACGACCAATCGTTTCAAGTACAGCTCTGGCGCAATACGCAGGTACATATCGATATCCAGCGCGTTGTGATGGGTTTCAAACGGGCGGGCCGTAGCGCCACCCGGAATGGACTGCAGCATAGGCGTTTCCACTTCAAGGAAATCGTTGCCATCAAGATACTTCCGGATAAACTGCACCACCTTGCTACGAATAACAAAAGTATCTCGCACACTTGGATTGGCAATTAAATCTACATAACGCTGGCGATAGCGCATTTCTTGGTCTGCAAGGCCGTGAAACTTATCAGGCAATGGTCGTAGCGCTTTGGTGAGCAACTGGTATTGGTCGAGATTGACGTACAAGTCGCCTTTACCAGATTTATGCAGCACGCCGGTCACGCCGACGATATCACCCAAATCCAGGGCCTTGGCAAATGGCCGCGCTTCTTTGGTAACGTACAGCTGGATCTGGCCACTGCCGTCCTGAATCACCATAAAAGCACCGCGGTTACGAATAACACGGCCCGCCACAGAAAACACTTGGGCTTTTTCTTCTAAAGCTACTTTGGTTTCCTCTCCATAGGTATTTTGTAAATCCTGCGCTTTAGCATTGGGGCGAAAACCATTGGGGAAAGCAATACCCTGCTCACGAATCCCTGCCAGCTTGGCTCGACGCTCAGCAATGAGTTTATTTTCGTCTTGTTGAACGTCTGTAGTATTTTGATTACTCATGAATAAACAACCTGCAAAAAATCAGAAAAATGAATCATGGAAAAGGGTGAGCATGTGCTTGGGCTAACTGTTCTGAAACGCTCACGCTAGGGACACGAGGGGAGCCCCAAGGGTGGGCCTATACGCTTTCAAAACAACCAGTGCAAGTGCATACGGTTTGTAACACCAAACGCCCCAATAGTTATAGGCCAGCCTTTAAGCTCGCCTCGATAAATTCATCCAGCTTGCCATCGAGCACCGCTTGGCAATTACTGGTTTGTACGCTGGTACGCAAATCTTTAATGCGCTGATCGTCCAACACATACGAACGAATCTGACTGCCCCAACCGATATCAGATTTGGTATCCTCCAGCGCCTGCTTTTCGGCATTACGTTTAAGTAACTCCTGCTCATACATGCGCGCGCGCAGCATTTTCCAGGCTTTATCTCGGTTGGCATGCTGGGAACGCTCGCTCTGGCACTGAGCCACCACCCCGGAAGGTTCATGGGTTAAACGTACTGCCGAATCGGTTTTGTTAACATGCTGCCCACCCGCACCGGAAGCACGGTAGGTATCGGTACGAACATCAGAGGGGTTAATATCAATTTCGATATTGTCGTCTATTTCCGGAGATGCAAACACAGAGGCAAACGATGTATGGCGCCGGTTACCCGAATCGAAAGGCGACTTACGCACCAATCGATGCACACCCGTTTCGGTGCGCAACCAACCAAAGGCGTATTCACCTTCAAAACGAATAGTGGCACTTTTAATACCCGCCACGTCGCCTGCGGAGGCTTCTTCCAGCGACGTTTTAAAGCCTTTATCTTCACCCCAGCGCAAATACATGCGCAAGATCATCTCTGCCCAATCCTGCGCTTCGGTACCACCAGAGCCTGACTGGATATCCAGGTAAGCATTATTCGCATCCATTTCACCCGAAAACATCCGCCGGAATTCAAGCTTGGCCAATTGCTGTTCAAGCCCATCTACCTCCTGCTCAACATCGCCAATGCTCTCTTCGTCGTTTTCTTCAACGGCCATATCAACCAGATCACGGCAATCAACCACACCCTGATCAAGGTTTTCTATCGTTTGAACAACGGCTTCCAATAAAGACCGCTCACGACCCAGCGCTTGGGCCCGGCTTGCGTCGTTCCAAACATCAGGCTCAGCAAGTTCGAGCTCTACTTCGGCTAAACGCTCCTTCTTTTCAGCATATTCAAAGATACCCCCTAAGCACGTCCGTACGTGCCTGTAGATCGGACAGCTTGTTCAACAGAGGGTTAATTTCCATAAAATTGCCATTAAAAAAAGTCAATAGAAAACCGGCTAAATCCGGGTGAAAAATGCGCGCGCATTGTACAACACGGTACTTCTTTCACCAAATGAAGTGTTGTCATGCAAGCTCCGCTTGGTACTATAGATCAATGTGCCGCTAAAAAGCCTGTATCAGTAGGCGCTACAATAACCAAGGTAAAATTAAGCCTCGTCTACACTTATCAAATATCAAAATAATAACTCACAGAGGTTAAGAAACATGGTGAACAGCAGACTAACGTCTTTGGTGTTGATGTCGATATCTCTCATATTGAGCGCCTGCTCAAACAACGACAACGACACTCCCACAGACCAGCCTCTTCCTTTTGAACGAACCTATGTCGTCTTCAGCCCCGCTACCAGCGATATGCCGCTGCCCAATGACATCTTGTTTGGCCAAGAACCAGCGGCAGATGGCACCATGTTTGCCGGTAGCGACCCGGCAAACCCGGTTATCACCGGTATCGACTACCTAGACGGTAACTCGGTTGTCGGTACCATCGATATACAGTTTTCCGCGCCTTTAAATGACGCACAAGTAATCGATGCGACCAGTTTTGTGATGATAGAAGGGGCACTACTGCCCAACCCCATCCAGAATATTTTTCTACTCCCCCTTAGCTACCCCAGTGGCGACGCATTACTGCAAGCCGAAGTAAGTGGTACCAGCGTAGAAATACCGACATTCGCCGAAGCGGCACAATATCAAGCGGCGGTCACCACCGGTGATATCACCTTGCTGTCGCAACTGGCAGTGCCAACCGCTAGGGCCGAGCTTATCAGCCTCGACGGCGACACCAATAATACCGTTCGCATAACCCCGCTTCACCCGCTTCAGCCAGAAACCAAATATCTGGTTGTGGTAACGGCACTCGAAGATGCTGCGGGCAACCCGGTATACCCGTCCATTGCCTATGACTATATTAAAGACCCAACCAGCAACCTGGGAGACACGGGCCTCGACCCCGTGCGCGCCGCCATTAACGGCTGGGAGCAATTGGCAGAAGGTTACCTAGGCTTTGTTAGCAGCGTTTACGAAGCGGCCGGTGTACCCGCAGACTTACCCGGCGCTGAAGACATAATCTTTACCCTAACCTTCACCACAGCCGGCACAGACACCGTACTCAAAAGTGTTGCCGCACCCGAGTATTTCTTTGAAAAGTCACTAAGAACCCGTTACAAACAAGAGGCCATAAGTAAACTGGTGAGCGGCACTTACAACTTGTCGGGTGACAACTCCGGCATGACATCGATAACCGATAACGCTATCAACTCCACCTTAGCCTTTTTATTAACATCACCACAACTTCCAGACACCTCACCCAACCCGCTCTACAACACCACTATTGCCACAGCGATTGCCGGCGGAGCGACCTATCCAGTCCTTTCAACCGACGCATCGGCCGCCCATATTATGCAGAGAGCCGCCGCCGAAGCCGCTATAAGCGTTCACAACAGTGGCAGTGCCGAAATGGGTGATATAGAACCTTATGTGGATATTGCTACCGAAGCACAGGGCACAGTAGCCGCCATGGCGCAGGCCAGCGAACAACCCGTAAATAAGCTATTCCCTGTCCCCGCGCCGCGTGAAAACAGTTTTTACCGTGTCGACTTGGCCAGTAATATAAACCCCGCACTGGTGGCGCCGGCACTGGTTTATCAAGGGCAAATTAATTTACCTGTATTCCAAGCGCTACCGGTTTCTGAATCCGACGGCAGCAATGTCGCTACCAGCACCTGGAAAGCGGATATCGCCATTGGTGGTATTCTCGACGTAGCAGGCGGTAATGACCCCGGTACCACACCCCCATCAGAGATGATCACCTATCGCTACCCCTTCCCGACCAAATCGACCGATGTAACGGTACCATTACTGGCAACCCTGCCCGAACCAACAACGCTCGCTAATTTCGGCCTGACTAAACCGGCTAACGGCTGGCCCGTTGTGATCTTCGTACACGGTATTACCACAGATCGTACAACTTCATTACCAATGGCCGATGCTCTAGCCTTTGCCTGTGTTGCACAAGATCTTTCCGGGCCTTCCGGCGCGCCCTGTTTTGCCACCATCGCACTGGATCAGCCTCTGCATGGTGCCACCCCTGGCGGGGGCACCGTACCGGGTATTTTCAGCGTGACCGACCCAGACAACCTGCCTGTCTCCAACCTGCTGACGGAACCCTCTGCAGAGCTTACAGAGCGCCACTATGACTTCACTGCAGACGCTGCCTCAAACCCCGTACCGATGGACTACAGCGCCAATATTGGCGATTCCGGCGGCCTGTTTATTAACCTAAAGCACTTCGCCAACTCCCGTGACACCATGCGCCAGATGGTCGTAGACCTGCTGAACCTAAATGCCAGCCTCGCCACCATGGATGTCGATGGCGACGGTGAAGCCAACGACCTCGATACCAATAAAGTTTACCTCATAGGCCACTCCCTAGGCGGCATTGATGGCCTGACCTTCCTCGCGGTAAACAACGACCCCAGCATTCAGAACAGCCCGTTTAGCGCACTGCCAAAAATCCAAGCCGCATCGGCGATGTTCCCCGGTGGCGAAGTGACCCGCCTCCTAGTGAACTCACAATCCTTTGGTCCGCGTATATTACCCGGGCTAGCTACGGCAAGCGAAGAGCTCGTTCAGGGTAAAAGCGCCCTAGAGCTTTACCTAAGTGTTTACCAGGGCATTTTCGACTCCACCGACCCAATCAACTTCGTCGGCTCACTGGCAGCCACTGGTGATACAGGGCTTCTCTTCAGTGAAATCATCGGTAATGACAGTACACTTCCCAGCGACGTTGTTATTCCCAATGCTGCAGACACTCTCTGGGGAGCCAACAACGGTCCACTTTCAACAACCCTGAGCAACGGCTTTGTAATTGATAACTACCCAGCACCGCTTGCCGGCTCTGAACCACTCTTTGCACAAGCCCAAGCCATAAAAATGGCCGACGTGGAAGCTGGCACTGAGCCTGTCGCAATGCTGACCCGCTATATCGAAGGCAGCCACTCAACGCCTGTGGTTGCCGGCAATACAGAAATCGATCCGTTAACCAGCGCTGCGGTGTTTAATGAGATTATTCAGCAAACCGTGACATTTTTTGCTTTAGACGGCCTGCCTTTGACTGGCCCCCTTATTATTAACCCGGAAGTTATCGAACCCTGATAACACACCTAGACACCAGCCAAAAAGAAGCCGCTCCAAAAAAGCGGCTTCTTTCTTTTAAATATTCCCTTTAATATCAACAAGATAGAACATCTTCTTGACAAACAGCATCATAAAACTACAATAACTCATTGAAACCTACTCAACGAGCCCGAAAATCATGGAATTTCTCGAAGCCGATCACCGTGAATGGATGGAAATGTGGGAAGAGCTTTCTAATTACCCTATGAACGAGGGTAATGGAATTTGTCTTTTTATGGGAAATTGTTGGGAGTACATGGGCTCCAGCTGTGAGCACCACCACTTTCGCCACCGCCTGCACCCTCGCACAGGCAAACAGGAGTTTGCGTACGTGGAGCGACGAAAAGCCGGCGTAAAATGGGCGCAAATTGCCTAGCCATATACCCGCCACCAAAAGGTTTCTCTAACAAAACGGCGGCCTATGCCACGGGCTCCAAGTAGTCCACCATCAATTGTAGTTTCTGCTCACCTCTAAATTCATTTACGTTTAACTTGTAAACAACTTGTGCCGTTTGAATGGCGGTATTGGGCCAAATATCCAAATCGACATTAAACGCAATACCATCTACCACCAACCCCGAGTGCTCAGAAGGCGTAAGCTGTAATTTTAAATGTTTCTCGCCGACTATGCGTTGAGAAACAATTCGAAACTGGCCATCAAAAGCCGGTTCAGGAAAACCCTGCCCCCACGGGCCCAAACGTTCCAGCATAAAAGCATTTTCGAGGGTAAAGTCACTATCCTCCAGAGAGCCGTCTGTTAGCAGCTCCGCCTGAGGTGCCTGCCCAGACAATACTTCACTCACAACGGTCTCGAATGCTCGCTCAAAATCTTCTAGCCTGTGTTCGTCTAACGATAAGCCCGCAGCCATCGCGTGACCGCCAAATTTAGTCAGCAGGCCCGGTGAGGACGTAGCCATACGGTCAAGAACATCTCGTAAATGAACACCCGTAATCGAGCGGCCAGAGCCTTTTAAAGTGCCATCACCACTAGAAGCAAAAATGATGGTAGGTCGATGCAATTTATCTTTTATACGCGATGCCAAAATACCGATTACGCCCTGATGCCAATCGTCCTTGTATAAACAAATAGAAAAAGGGTGCTGGGCATTTTCTAACGGCAGTGCCTGTAAATATCTTTCCGCTTCAACCTGCATGGAACGCTCGATTACTCTTCTCTCTTTATTCAAGTCATCCAGTTCACTCGCTATTTGCCGGGCTTCGTTATAGCTGTCGGCGAGCAAACAACGAATACCCAAAGACATATCATCGAGCCGACCAGCTGCATTCAATCTGGGCCCGGCTACAAAACCCAAATCAGTTGAAGTTAACCGCAGAAGAGCACGACCACCCACATCAAACAATGCGTGAATACCATGGCAACAGTGGCCTGCTCGTATGCGCATTAAACCTTGCTCCACCAACACCCGGTTGTTGTGATCCAAAGGCACTACGTCGGCAACGGTCCCCAAGGCCACCAAATCCAAAAAATCGGCCATGCGCGGTTCAGACAAGTTGTTGCGGCTAAACCACTCTTCAGATCTAAGGGCCGCACGCATAGCATTCATCACATAAAAAATAACGCCCACACCCGCAAGATTTTTACTCGCGAATGCACAGCCTGGCTGATTCGGATTCACAATAGCCTCAGCCGCAGGTAAAACCGCGCCCGGCAAATGGTGGTCTGTAATCAGTACTTTAATACCATGGGCCTGTGCCGCCGCTACGCCATCTAAGCTGGCAATACCATTGTCCACGGTAATGAGTAAGTCGGGTGAGAGTTTCGCGATTTCAACCACGATTTCAGGGGTAAGCCCGTAGCCAAACTCGAAACGATTCGGCACCAAATAGTCTATTTTTGAAAACCCGAAAGCCCTAAGGCAACGAACCGCAAGCGCCGTACTAGTAGCACCATCCGCGTCAAAATCCCCCAAGATGCAAACCCGCTGCTGCGCGAACAGGGCCTCTTTCAATAGGGTGACGGCATCTTCCAAACCGCCAAAATTTTCAGGGCTCTGCAACGCTTTCAACTGATAATCAATTTGTCCAGCACTGACAATGTCACGGTTAATCAATATTCGCTGGACAAGTGGTGGCAGCTTTTCCAAAGCATTATCAATTGCATTTATGGGAGAGCGATGGCGTATGTTTTTTTTCATTTAATTTATCTTGGATAACCTGAATCGGTCTGGATTTATTTGATCAGCCACAAATCACACACACCCTGAGTATGATCAAATACCCTCAGGTTGGCGGATTTGTTTACCGAGCAAATCTTTCTGCCTAACTTTGGATCTTATCTGCTTAAGGGCGTTCTCAAAACTTCAGAGCTCAAAGCTGAAACATCAGTAACGCATATTAACGGTTATTGTCTGGTTTAAACACCAGAGTACGTTCAGCATTAGCTTAGACACTCTCTTTGGGAGCGCCTTCTTGTTCTTCTTGAATCAATCGTTTCAACGAATAAATTAAGCTAAAATAGCATTCATATAGATTACCGTCTCTAACCTATACGACGATGCAGCCGCATCATCTCAAACTCAAATTGCTCGTAGACTAATGCCATCGCGTTGCTTGCCATGTCAAAGTATTCCCTCGTCGACACCACCGCCCTTTGCTCCAAAATTTGCGACCGCACAAACGCCAAAAACAGCTCAAGCTGCTCTTTCTGCTGTTGATTTAGCTGGCGCAAACACTGCGCACTGTTAACATTCGCCAATAAAGCATCTAGGTTTACCTTAATACGCTTTCGCATTTTTTTACTTTCTTCACCGCTCGCACCAGTCACCAATATGCGCACACCGAGCGCGCGACACTGACCAATGCGCTCACCAATGTCCAAAAACTCCCTCCACGCAACCTTTACGCCGGTATAGCGTACGTGCTCATCAAGACCGTAGTGGCTGGCCACTGAAGCCAACAATGCCATCAGCGACCCAATCAACCGGGAATGCTGACTAAAACTGACCTCTATAGAAAGTGCCTCACAGGTTACCGATAAGCTTGCCCAGTGACGAGTTAGAGCTTGCCAATCCTGGTGCTCAGCCACCCAACCATCCAATGAAGACACCCGATATAAATCCTGCACTATGATGTCTCTAAGTGCATGCGCACTCTCGCCCAAGTTATGCTCGCCAGACAAATAGGCCATCTGCAGTCCTCGGTGCTTCTGAAGATGCATCAATAAAATACAGCCCGCTTGCAATAATTGTATCGCACAGATCCAGCGTTGCTTCTTCTTCGCTCTTTGAACGACTAATAGCGCCGACAGGGAAAGAATGAAAACGGCCAACGAAAGCCATAGGGCAAATAAATAGGCGTGGGGCACCAAGCTATACCTCTCTTCAATTTAAACAGCTGAAAAAAGAGACAACGCAATAAACATTCCGCCCCACCACTTTTCCATTAATAGGGAGATCAACGGTATAGATATCACTGCGAGCGACCATTTAAGTTTACCAACACTGCACCAAAGCATGCCGTCACCTCAAGGCCCGCGCCCCAAAATACAACATCATCATCGTGCCGATCGACACTTATTTTTGTGTCTATGAAAAAACTCAGAAATAAACGTGTTCTTAGAGGTGTCCTAATAACTGAAAAAGTAGGGGGGGGGAAGAACCGAACCACGCAGAAGCAAAAAAACAATCACCCTAACGCTTTAAAGGAAAAGCGCGGTAGCTTCCTACCGCGCCCACAAACTAAATTTTTCCCGCAATGAAGGCCTGAACATCAGCCAACTGATTATCCAGCACTTCATAGCGCTCACTTCTTTCAAATAGGTCAAGCATATGGTGCGGCAGGGCAGGCTCTTCATCTTGCCCCGCTTGTTTAACTGCATCAGGGAACTTAGCGGGATGAGCCGTAGCCAAACAGATCATAGGCGTAGATAGAGACTTACGCATTTTGCGCGCCGCTTGCACACCTATGGCTGTATGCGGATCAACAAGGTATTCGGTGGAATCGAATAGATCGCGAATAACTGCCATGGTTTCTTCATCATCTAGCCGGTAGCTACTAAACAATTCCCGCGCCTTCGCAAGCACTTCATCCGAAAGCTTAAGCTCTTCACCCGCTTTAAAGGCCTCCATTTTGGCTTTAATCAGGGCGCCGTCACGGTTGTGCAGATCAAACAGCATACGCTCGAAGTTGCTGGATACCATAATGTCCATACTCGGCGACAACGAGTGCGTTAACGGTTTCATAGAGTGATCATTATCACTAATGCAGCGATGCAAGATATCATTGCAGTTGGTCCCAATGACCAACTGCTCAATCGGCAAACCCATTCGCTTGGCAAGATAACCAGCAAAAATATCGCCGAAATTGCCCGTCGGTACAGAAAACGACACCGCCCGCTGCGGGCCACCTAGCGCCAGCGCCGCATAGAAATAGTACACAATCTGAGCCATGATACGCGCCCAGTTAATACTGTTTACCGCGGCTAGTTGACGCCCTTGCGGCAAGAACGACTGATCGGCAAAACTAGCCTTAACCATATTTTGGCAATCGTCGAAGTTTCCCTTCAGCGCAATATTATGTACATTGTCTTCCAATACAGTGGTCATTTGCCGACGCTGCACATCAGACACACGCTGGTGAGGGTGCAAAATAAAAATATCGACGTTTTCACAGTCGCGACACCCCTCGATAGCAGCAGAACCGGTATCGCCAGATGTTGCACCCATAATTACCACTTTTTGATTGCGCTTTTTCAGCACATAGTCGAGCAAGTGGCCAAGGAACTGTAGAGCAAAATCTTTAAATGCTAGCGTTGGCCCCTGAAATAATTCCAATACCCACTCGTTATGCCCGGTTTGAATCAGCGGTGCAATTGCATCGTGGCGAAAGCCCTTCCCACTGGAAGTGCTATAGGAGGTATCTATCAGCCTTTTTAAATCAGCCTCGGGGATTTCACCATCAACAAATGGCGTTATAATTTTTAACGCCAGCTCTTTGTAATTTAATCCCGCCCAAGAAGCAATTTCTTCCTGACTAAATTGAGGAATGGTTTCCGGTACAAATAACCCACCATCACTTGCCAATCCAGTAAGCACTACCTCTTCAAAACTCAAGCTTGGCGCTTCGCCACGGGTACTGATGTATTTCACAAGATAACTCTCTTCACATTTTTACTTGAACAAAATTTACTTAAGCGATTCAACACGAATACGCACAACCTTGTCTGTTACGCTTTCCAATTGTTCTATTTTAACAATGGCTGACATAACGCTTTTTTCCAAAGCCTGATTCGTCAACAAGATTACCGGGACGTGATTCTGACCTTCCGCGGGCTCCTTCTGAATCAGCGCTTCAATGCTGATACCGGCATCACTAAGGATCTGGGTGATTTTAGAAAGCACACCCGGTCGATCTAATGCCGATATACGTAGATACGACGCTGTTTCAACCTCCTCAATTGGCACTATGTCGTATTCGCACAGATGATCATGAGCGAAACCGAGGTGCGGTACATTGGTGTTGTAATCCACCTCAGAGCTATTGTCACCCACAATACGACTGACATGAACGATATCTGAAATCACCGCTGAAGCTGTTGGCTCTGCTCCCGCGCCAGCACCGTAATAAAGCGTAGGCCCAACGGCATCGCCTTTGACCAAAACAGCATTCATCACCCCATCCACATTAGCGATTAAACAGCTAGATGGAATCAGTGTGGGGTGAACACGTAACTCAATACCTTTATTAGGAGAGCGGCGAGTAATTCCCAAATGCTTAATGCGATAGCCCAGCTCATCAGCATAGGCCACGTCTTCCGGCGCAATTTTGGTAATACCTTCAGTAAAAATTTTGTTGAACTGCAACGGCATACCGAACGCTATTGATGCCAGAATAACCAATTTATGGGCAGCATCAATACCTTCAACGTCGAAGGTTGGGTCGGCTTCGGCATAACCCAGTGCCTGAGCCTCTTTTAATACGTCGTCAAAGGCACGACCTTTGTCGCGCATTTCAGTGAGGATAAAGTTGCCGGTTCCATTAATAATACCGGCCAGCCATTCTATTCGATTAGCCACCAGCCCTTCGCGTAAAGAGCGAATAATGGGAATACCACCAGCCACGGCCGCTTCGTACGAAACCGTAACGTTGTTTTTAACCGCTGCAGCAAAAATTTCGTTTCCGAATTCCGCTATGAGTGCTTTATTGGCAGTAACAACATGCTTACCGTTCTCTATTGCCTTCAGAACCAATTCTTTAGCGACAGTAGTACCACCAATTAGCTCTACTACAATATCCACATCCGGGTCATTGGCGACGTCGAAAACGTCGGTACTAACCTTTAAAGAGGAGGTATCACAATCCGGATTCAATTGGCGCGCACCCACGTGGGTAATCGTAATCTGGCGGCCAGCTTTTGCATCTATATCGATTTTATTTCTGGTGAGTACATTTAAAGTACCACCACCAACTGTACCAAGACCACAGATGCCGACATTTACCGGTTTCAAAACAATTTCCTCTCGTTTATAGCTGAACTGGCAGCCTGTGCCAGCAAAAAAGAACCGCAACCTTACTGACGCCACTCAGGGCTGTCAATGCGGTGGGCCCTGTGACCATGAGATTCGACAAACTCGCCCAAAACCCCCACTCCGTCCATTATGTTTTTGGCGCGAGCCTAACACCAAAACCTCGTTAGGGCTCCTGCGCATCCATGCGCCCGCCGGATACGACCGCCATGGATGGCGGAAGTGCAGAAAATGCAGGAGCAATTTTCTGTCTGTACATCCACATCCCGGCTCCTGCGCATCCATGCGCCCGCCGGATACCGTACATCCACATCCCGGCTCCTGCGCATCCATGCGCCCGCCGGATACCGTACATCCTGTACATAAAAAAAGGGGCCTTAGCCCCTTTTTAACAGCTTGTTTGAGTTGCTGTTATATGCCGAGACGCTCGGCCAATCGCTCGGCTGGCATGTAGCCGGGAATCAGCTTGCCATTGGTCATCACAATCGCCGGTGTACCCGTTACACCCATTTGTTGACCCAGCATATAGTGTGATGCAACCGGGTTACCGTCACACACATTCATGGCAATTTCCTGACGATTCTTCAGGCGCGTAAGCGCATCCTGTGGGTCGCTCGCACACCACGCAGAGGCGATTTTATTGTATGAAGGCGAGTTAATTCCGGCGCGAGGGTACGCCATGTAACGCACCTCAATACCCAGCTCATTCAATGCCGGTACTTCCTGGTGCAGTTTTTGACAATAACCACAATCGACATCAGTAAAAACAGCAATACTCGCTTTCACCTCACCCTTGGGCGAGAACACGATGGAATCTTCCTTCTTCAGGCCCACCATCAGGTCAGCACGCACACCATCCATTGCCTGATCAGTAATATTTACAATTTCCTGACCAACAATTTGCAGCATTTTACCGTCGAGGAAGTAATTACCGGATTGCTCCATATAAATAATGCCTTTACCCATCAACTGAACTTCGTAAAGACCCGGTATTACTGTGGGTTTAACAGAGCGAACCTGAATGCTCGCATTGGCTGATGTCAGAGCTTTGGTAATAGCCTCCTCAGCTTTAGCGTGATCACCGGCAATCGTTTTTTGTTGCTCGCCGGCTACAGCAGCCTTGCTCTCTTCAGCTTTAGTTGCCGCATCGGCATCACTATTACAGGCCGTCAACGACATCACAACCGATACTGTCATCAACGCCGCCAACTGCGGAAAAAATGGAATTCTGACTTTCATACTAACCTCATGGGGGTAATTTTTTTTGTTGTTATGGTGTACGTTTACGCCTGTTCTGGACAGACATTTTTGAACTCATTTGAACTGACTTGAGCCTAATCGAACAACTTTAAGCCCACAGACTGGATCTCACAATCGGGAAATAAACCAGAACGAGCTGAGCATTAGAACGCGATAGTTTATCACGGTTCCCTAAAGGGTTTGTGATCAGGGGTAGATTTTGAGGGCTGGGCTAAAACCGGAGGCACATAAAAATAAACCTCAGCAGATTCTGCTGAGGTTTAGGTAAATCATTGAAAAGCAACATGGCGCCGTTACGATGGAACCACTAACGCTTGTGCGGCTCTCGCCGAACAGTCGCTTATTTAAGCTTCTCTTTAATACGGGCAGCTTTACCTGTCAGTTCACGCAAGTAATAAAGCTTGGCCTGGCGCACATCACCGCGACGCTTCACAGCAACACTATCGACCTGCTTGCTGTGGGTCTGGAAAGTACGCTCAACACCAATACCGTGGGAAATTTTACGAACGGTAAATGCTGAGTTGAGGCCGCGATTACGCTTACCGATCACAACACCTTCATAGGCCTGCAGACGCTCGCGATTACCTTCCTTTACCTTAACCTGAACGACCACGGTATCGCCGGGGCTGAACTCAGGAAGCTCCTGCTTAAGCTGCTCGTTTTCCAGCTCCTGAATAATGTTGTTCTTAGAACTCATGGCTTGCTCCTGTTAACTATATAGCCTCTCGGCTAGTCGAATACGTTTAATTCAATTGTTCTTTTGTGGCTTATTCAGCCCACCAGGCCCTGCATTACTGTCGACAAACTCATCGAGCAGTTTTTGCTGAACCGGGTTCAGCGTTTTAGCCTCTAGCAAATCTGGCCTACGTTGCCATGTTCGCCCTAGCGACTGCTGCAATCGCCAGTTTTCAATTCGTTTGTGATCACCAGAGAGCAGCACATCGGGCACTCTCTTATCATCAACTACTTCTGGGCGGGTGTAATGCGGACAATCCAGCAGGCCGTTCTCGAAAGAATCTTGCTCCGCCGACTGATGGTCGCCTAATGCACCCGGAAGCCTGCGTATCAAGGCATCCAACATCACCATGGCAGGCAACTCACCACCACTTAACACATAATCGCCAATGGATATCTCTTCATCCACGTAGGTATCGATAAAACGCTCATCGATACCCTCATAGCGACCGGCTATTAACACTAAATTTGTGCTTAAACCAATCTCTTCAACCCTTCCCCTATCGAGCTTTTTGCCCTGAGGCGAAAGGTAAATAACGTTTACCTTTTCACGAGAAACTTCAAACATCTCGTAGGCGGCATTTACAGCAGCGGCGAGAGGCTCTACCTTCATCACCATGCCCGGCCCGCCACCGAAAGGCCTGTCATCAACCGTATTGTGACGATCGAGAGCAAACTCACGCGGGTTGATAAATTGAATATTCATCAAACCCTGATCTATCGCCCGGCGGGTAATCCCGCTATCGGTAATGGCCCGAAACATTTCCGGAAACAGAGTAATCACAACCACCTTCATGGTGTTAAAACTCCGGATCCCATTCGACCCTCATCGATCCAGCCTCTAGGTCAATCGCTTTAACGTAGACGTCTGGCACATAGGGCACAAGCCTTTCGCGATCATCCATACTGGCATCGTTGGCTTTAACCACCAGCACATCATTGGCGCCGGTTTCCAGTAACTTGTCTACCACACCCAGCGCGTACTCAGCTCCTTGGTACTCACTGATAACACTCAAGCCAATAAGCTGGTGCCAGTAGTAGTCCCCGGTGTCAAGCTCAGGCAATTGGCTGCGCTCAACCGCTATATCCACCAGCGTATACGCGGCGGCCTCATCACGGTCATCAACACCTTTAATGTGAACAACCAGCCCAGTATTGTGCTGTTGGTGATCATCAATTTCGACCGGCTTCACACCGTGACGTGTTTTCAACCACCAAGGCGAATATTGTAATATTTGCTCCGAAGGCTCGGTGGAAGACTTAACTTTCACCCACCCTTTAACACCAAAAACGCCAGTGATTCTGCCAACCGAAATTAGATTTGAACGTTTGGCTGTCACTGGCGTAAGCGCGCTGAGGCTGTTTTTAAGCAGCAGCTGCAGCGTCTTTCAATAATTTGGCTACACGATCAGAGATCTGTGCGCCCTGGCCTGCCCAGTACGCTAAACGCTCGCTATCGATGCGCAGACGCTCTTCCTGGCCACGGGCAACGGGGTTAAAGAAACCTACGCGCTCAATGAAGCGGCCGTTGCGTGCAGTACGGCTATCGGCAACTGTCAGGTGATAAAAAGGACGCTTCTTTGAACCGCTACGTGCTAATCGAATGCTTACCATGTAAGTCTTTCCTGTCGTTTAATTCTTTGTATTCGAGTGCAAACCCCTGAACCAAAAGAGGGCACCTGCGAAAGGCGGCGTATTTTAATGG
Organism: Teredinibacter franksiae; assembly: GCF_014218805.1. Classification (NCBI taxonomy): domain Bacteria; kingdom Pseudomonadati; phylum Pseudomonadota; class Gammaproteobacteria; order Cellvibrionales; family Cellvibrionaceae; genus Teredinibacter; species Teredinibacter franksiae. The sequence goes on from NZ_JACJUV010000001.1 coordinate 899,314, forward strand.
AAAGCTATACCCTTGTATAGGGTAAATTTTCGACTTCTTTTTACATCGCCAATTTAAGGGTTTTTACTGACCAAAACCAGGTGGCAAGCCACCACCCCCACCCATTGGGGGCATACCTCCAGCGCCGCCGCCGGGCATCATTCCACCCATGCCACGCATCATTTTTTGCAAACCACCGCCCTTCATTTTCTTCATCATCTTGGCCATTTGCTTATGCTGCTTAAGCAATCGGTTTAAATCCTGTATTTGCGTACCCGAACCCATAATAATTCTACGCTTGCGAGAACCGTTCAGGATATCGGGGTTCTTTCGCTCCCCAGGGGTCATAGAGCCAATGATCGCATCCATCTGCTTAAATTGACTACCCATGTTAGCCTGCTCGGCCATCTGAGCCATATTGCCCATTCCGGGAAGCTTTTCCAGCATCGCGGTCATGCCGCCCATATTGTTCATCTGCTGTAATTGATCACGCAGATCTTCCAGATTGAACCGCTTGCCGGCTTGAACCTTTTTAGCGAGCTTTTCTGCTTTGTCTTTGTCGATTTTTTGCTCAGCATCTTCGATCAACGACATTATGTCGCCCATGCCCAGAATACGGGAAGCGATGCGGTCGGGGTGGAATGGCTCCAGCGCCTCGGTCTTTTCCCCAACCCCCATAAATTTAATGGGCTTGCCCGTTACCTGGCG